>JAHJQU010000057.1 GCA_018819005.1 Pseudomonadota bacterium
AAACGGAAGTCCATGCCAGACGCAAGCCATCCAATTTGACCCCCTATTTCTGTTATCAGGCCTGCCACAAGGAGGCCGTGGCAGATAAGCCCGTTTAATTTTTTTGCTTCTGCAAACCGCCTGTCATAATGAACTGGATTGTAATCTTTTGTTATATCGCCAAAAGATTCGGTTTCTTTTTTTGTGAATTTGCGCACGACCGCAAATGTGTCCCCTGCTTTTAATCCATCGACTGTTTTTTGCCTTATTTCAGACATTTTGATTCCGTAAGTGAATAGTGAAAAGTGAATAGTGAATGGACTCGTAAAAAAACAATTTTTCACACGAAGGCACAAAGACACGAAGAAATGCGTATTGAAAACATTCAGGTTTTTCTTTGTGTTCTCCGTGATCTTTGTGTGAGAACGACTTGTTACGAAGGTCTCAAGTTGTGATTTTTCTGTTTTCCCATACACCGGGTATAACCGTATTGCAAAATTTACACCTGCTTCCGGAAAGATTATATGCCGGCACCAGATAGCCTTTTCGTTCTATGAGTAATTTTTTGCAGTTATGGCAGTATGTGTTCATTCCCTCATGGTTCGGAACATTGCCCACATAGGCGTAACGGATTCCCTCTTTCATTGCCAGGCTCCGGAAATTTTCGAGGGTTGAAACAGGAGTAGGAGGAAGCCTGTCAAGTTTGTATTGAGGGAAAAAACGGAGAAAATGGAGAGGATGATCCGGACCGAGATTGGTAAGAATCCATCCGCACATACGCTTAACCATTTCAGGGTCATCAACGTAACCTGGCACTACGAGATTGGTCATCTCAAAATGGACGCCCTTGTCGTTTAGCATTTTAAAAGTATTTAAAACAGGCTCAAGTCTGCCTCCGTTCAGCTTTCTGTATATTTTATCGCTGAAGGATTTTAAATTAACATTTGCGCCGTCCACATATTTGCATAGTTCAAGCAGGGGTTCTTTGTTAATGTAACCATTTGATATCCAGAGCATGGAAAGGCCTTTTTCTTTTGCAAGACGTGCAATATCAATCATATATTCAAAATAAGAAATCGGCTCTGAATATGTGCATGAAATTGATTCGGAGCCGCTTTTTAATGCGGCTTTAACGACATCTTCCGGGAAAAGTTCGCTTTGGCGTACTTCACCGGGTTTTGCCTGGGAAATTTCCCAGTTCTGACAATTCAGGCAACGGAAGTTACATCCTGCTGCCGCCAGCGAAAAGGATTTCGTCTGAGGTTTAAAATGGAAGAGCGGTTTCTTTTCTATGGGGTCAATATTTACACTGCAAGGATTACCATAAGAAAGGCTATATAAGATTCCGTTAATATTGGCTTTTGATCTGCATACACTCCGGTCACCAGGTGATAATACACATCTGTGTGGGCATATTCCGCAAACCACCTTCCTGTCGCTTAATTTGGTATAAAGAAATCCTTCATGAGACCATTTTGATGGTTTATCCGGCGCATCCCCCTTGAATATCTTTCCCCGGATGTCATCCGGACCTGGCAGGATTCCCTTCTTTTCATCAGATGGCCAGAGAGCAAACGAATAACCAGGCGCCGAGAGAATTAATGCTGTGCAGTAAAGGAACCGCCTTCTGTTCATTATATTCATGATTTTGTTGCTATTATAATTAAACTGATAAGTTTTAAACCAATCAAGGCGGTTGCAGCCCAGATAATGCCAAAATAGGGAATAACGACAACACTGATAAGAAGCGTTCCGGCCGCTGCCCCGATCAGGTCGGCTGAAAACAATTTTGTTACGGCTCGATTACTGTCTCCTGTCAGTTTAAGAGCTGTCGGAAACTGATAACCGCATGTCATTGAAACAATAAAACCATATAATAGAAAAGCGTACAAGGAAATACTATATCCGACCTGTTTAAAAGCCATTATCAAAATACCTGTCAGCAAAATAAGGATGGCGTCAGTTATTACAAGCAATATTTTTTTATTGCCTCCGTATCTGCTTCCTATCCATGCTCCGGGCAGAAGCCCCGCAAGAAAAATTGTAATTATCAGGCCTATTTTCAGATAAATATATCCGTAGAATATCTGAAAAGCGAATATTACCAGTATTTCTGTTCCCATTGCCATGCATCCGGTTGAAAAAAGAACAAATTCTTCTTTTGTTATGCAAACAAGATAAATGAGACTTAACGCAGTAAGAATTATAATAAAGACAAAAGGAGAGGTTGAAAATTTAGCAAACCATTGCATGAACATTATGTGCATAAGCTGCGGATATATATCTGTATTTATCGGTGTTGACTTGTCTATGAGCTCCTTTAGCTGGTTGATCCTGTCATCGGTTACATTCCCGTAATAATAACTGCTTACATAGCTTGTGGAAATGCCTTTACGGTTAAGGGAGTCAGGAATATCTGTTTTTAAAGAAGATTGGGATGCTATAAAATAAATATTTTGTCCCGGAAGCAACAGTACATTCTTAAAATGTCGTGAGAGGGTGTTATAGACAGAAGAAATTTTCTGCCGCTGGGGTTCCGCAAGATAATTATCGTATCCCTCCATTGAAAAGCTCAATATTCCGGCGGAAGATAAATGTCTCTTTACAATTGCATAAAAGCTATCGGTATAAAGCCTGTTTATCTGATATGTTTCAGGTTCAGGCAGATTTAATATGATTGCATCGTAGATTTTATCTGATTTTTCAAGGTATGCCCGCCCATCCTGATTAATCACATTAAGTTCACGTATCTTTTTAATAAGTCCGAAGCGGAACAGGACATCAGACAGGTCAGGATCCAGTTCAACATAATCTATTGATTCCGGATGATATTTTTCAAGTTCTTCCATAATGTTGCCTTCAGAAGATATAACCAGTATTTGCTTGGGATCAGAAAGTTGTGAGAGGGGATAGTGAATAGTTTCTTCCGCTTTTGAAGTATTCTGATTGCTGAACAGGGGAACCCCATCTCCGACTAAAGTAAACTGCTCCCTGTCCTGATGAACCTCGATGCGCCCGTACTTTGATTCTTTGTAATAGACGAGTTTACCTTCAGGAGGAATAAGGGATTTTTGTTCAAATAAAACGCCTGAAAGAAGGACGAAAAGGGCAAGCCCCGCTCCTGTAATTATCCTTACGGGCCTCAATCCCGAATCGTTCAGCAGATAATATGTTGCTGAAATAAGAAATATGTTCGAGATAAAGACGGATTGAAGAGGTGAAAAGAGATAAACGAGGAAAAAAGAGAAGAGGGCGCCTCCTGTCACATCGCCGAGGCTGTCGGTTATATATATGTACGAACCGGGATATTCAGGTTTTAATGCTCTTAACACAAAAAGACTGTACGGCAGAACAAAGCCTATTAGAAGAGCGTACGGCGCTGTTGTCAGAAAAATAAAGGCGAATGTCGGATAAAACCCCACCGAGCTTCCGTGAATAAAGAGGGTATCGCGGAGTTCCCTTATCAAAAGAATCTGCAGAGCCGGAAGCGCCGCCAGAGCAAGTGAAAGGATGCCAAGGAGATTGGTTGACGGAGTCGTTCTCTCGCAAAAAAAACGTGAAAGGATCGTTCCTAAGCCGCCCTGGATAAGCCATGAGAAGAGAATCAGAGCAATCACGAATTCGTTGCCCTGAAATTGCGCCAGAAATTCGCGGATGGTCAATAACTGGGTAACAACAGAGGATATGCCTGTTGCTATGACAACCAGTAATACCGGATTTTCATTTTTCCTCAAAATACTGAACATTGTATGTCAGAACTTCCAGCTTGGAGTTTTTCCATGAGTCCGAGGGAAGACCGGCCTTTGTGCAAAGATGTGAAAGAAAATCTTCAGGACGTTTCAACTGTTCCCATACCTGAGGCAGAAAGGTTGCGCTTGCCCGTCCTTTCCGGATGATTACACCGTCAACACCCGGCCGGAGTTTTTTAATAAGGTCATTGCTGTCCTTGTATTCGAGGGGCTTAGGTTCGCTTAATATGCTGATTTCTATTTCAACCTTGTCAAATTCTTTTATGGTAAGTGGTGAAAAACGAAAATCGTTGAATGCGGCGTTTATGGCGTTTCGCTTTACTCCTTCCATAATCGGCGCAGAAGCATCGAGGTTTCCGATGCAGCCGCGGAGCTGATGATGAAGTTTAAGAGTTACAAATGTGCCGTTGCGTATCTTAAAGCTTTTGTCTTCAAGATCCGATGCAAGTGATTCCTGATCCGGTTTGGGTTTTATCCCGAGTTCTTCCGATATAGTTTTTCTCGCGAGCTTAAGAAGAATTTGTCCCTGCTTTTCATTCAGACTGTTTGATATATTTTTATTTTCCATAGAGGGCTCTCCATAAAAAGCGATTGATGCATATCCTACAACTCTTGAAAGATCTCCTGCTGTGTCTCCGCTGTTTGAATAGTGAATTAGAACCGGTTTCCATCCATATTTGCCGGCCAGACTCATAACGATCAGGATAGGCATCTTACCGCACGCGCTGTTATCGCGCTTTATCAGTTTTTCTTTTTCAAGATTCAATATTGCATTTATAGTTTCTTTATCCCTGCTGACAGCTTCGTCATATTGCAGAAAGTGTGAAAGATCCGAGCTTGCCACAAGAAGTGTTTTGTCATCGATTATCATATCTATCGCTCCTGCGATTTTGTTATAATCGACGGATCCGACCACAATCGGAACAAGGTCGAATTTTTTCAGATAGATTTGGAGGAAAGGTAGAACGACTTCAAGGGAATGCTCGTTTTTATCCGAAACAGGGATTGAACGGAAAATCTCTTTCTGAAGGCGCAGTTTTGCGGCATCTTTATGAAGTCTGACCTGGCCGAGAGGGGTTTCATATATGTCTGAATCGGATATTGCGCAGCCTGCAAAACCGACCCTGTGATCAGGTCCCATTAAAATGACTTTTGAAAACCGGTTTTCGTTCAGGACTATAGAAGCATGAGAGGCTGTGAGACCGGAATAAATATAACCGGCATGTGGCAGGATAAGGGCTTTAAGCGATTTGCCGGAAGGAGCGGTAAAGCGCGTCTCTTTTGCTTTGGATGTGAGGATTTCTATTGTCTGCCCGATTTCAGATTTACCCGACGGATAAAAAGAACCTGCATAGGCGGGTTTTCGTACATTTTCCGCAAGACAGACTGACGCTATCGAAAAAGATGAGAGAAACAAGGCCGCGCAAAAGATAATAGATTTTGTATTTAGCTTCATCGCATATTCCCTGTTTTTAAACGGTAAACCAATGTATTTAAAATACAATGATATATAAACGGTGTCAAACTAAAATGTATTCTTCCTTTTCAAGGCAATCGTATATATCATTAACAATTTCAAACAATTCTTGACACGTTGAGGAGTATTTTCTATAAATCTATGCCATCTGACAGCGAGTTATAATTTTTCTGTGTACCCGAACTAACATTGGTCATTTCGGGGCAAGGCTCTCAATCAGATATTATGCAAAGATCTCATTTATAACAAACCTTAATATCAGAGGTGCTTATGACCGGAGGCTATACAGGCAAGCATTGCATTGTGAATCTTGAAAACCAAACAACTGAAGTAATTGAACCCGGTGATGACTTTTACAGGAAATATCTTGGGGGGTATGGTCTTGGAGCTGCTGTTATCATGGAACGGCAAAAGCCCGGGACAGCACCGCTTTCACCTGAGAGCCATCTTGGATTCTGCTCCGGGCTGCTTACCGGCTCAGGTGCATTTTTTTCAGGCCGGTTCATGGTTGTTGGAAAATCTCCGCTTACCGGAGGCTGGGGGGATGCAAATGCTGGCGGTTTTTTTTCGCAAGAGCTTAAGAGAACAGGATATGACGCCGTTTTTTTTACCGGAAAATCTGAAAAACCGGTATGGGTATTTATTGACGATGGGAAAATTGAAATAAAAGATGCCTCTTTGCTTTGGGGGAAGGACATTACTGAGACTGAAGATCTTATAAAAAATGAACTGAATGATAATAAAGTTCAGATAGCCTCGATTGGAGAGAGCGGGGAGAAAATATCGCTTATTTCGGGGATTGCAACAGACAGCGGGCGTATTGCAGCCAGGTCAGGCCTTGGCGCAGTTATGGGGAGTAAAAACCTCAAGGCTCTTGCAGTAAGGGGCAAATTAAAAGTTCCTGTAGCAAACCCTGAAACTGTCAAGGAGATAAACAAACAATTTATTAAAGAGTATAAAAAGTCAAACATAGTTGACAGATTGACTTTGCGTTTCATGAATTTTTTGAGCCAGATTATTGCTGTAACAGGTATTTCGGTTCCTGCAAAACCATCCCTTATCAGAGAGATTTATAAAAAATACGGAACTTCGGGTCTTACTGTCTATTCAGCCATGACGGGTGATATGCCTATAAAAAACTGGAAGGGTGTAGGTTATACGGATTATACAATCGAAAAGGCTGAGAAAAACTCGGATAAAAACGTGGTTAAATACCAGAAAAGAAAATATGCCTGTCAGTCATGCCCGCTTGGTTGCGGCGGAATAATTGATGTGAAAAAAGGGCGTTTTAAGGGGACAAGCAGCCATAAGCCTGAATATGAGACGCTTGGCGCTTTCGGAGGTCTTCTTTTGAATGACGACCTTGATGCGATTATCGAACTGAATGAGATGTGCAACAGAGCCGGTATCGATACGATTTCAACAGGAGGAACGGTCGCTTTTGCCATAGAGTGCTTTGAAAACGGTATAATAGATGAAAAGACAACGGGCGGGTTGAAACTCGGTTGGGGAAAGACCGGAGAAATAATAAGGCTTACCGAAATGATTATCCGGCGGGAAGGATTAGGCGATATTCTTGCTGATGGAGTGAAAAAAGCAGCCGAGCGTATTGGAAAAGGATCGGAACAATTCGCAATACATGCGGGCGGGCAGGAGCTTCCGATGCACGATTCGAGGCTTGATCCGGGGTATGCAATTGCATATGAATGCGAGCCGACACCGGGACGTCATACAATCTCTTGTTATCTTTATGCCGGCCTTTTTGGAGTAAAGAAGAAATTTCCAGAAGCGCGCCGTATGATAAAGAGCGCAGAAGGAAGGAGTTTAAAAAAGGTTAAGGCGTATGCAGCAGGAAGTTTTTACATGCAGCTTGTAAACTGTACCGGTATGTGCATGTTTGGAGCTATGACGAGTTCTCTTCCTTTGGTTGAATATCTGAATGCCGCTACAGGCTGGAATCTTTCTGCCGATGAATATTTTAAGACAGGGGAACGCATACTAAATCTAAGAAAGGCTTTTAACGTGAGAGAAGGCATACGGCCTGCAGATCACAAGCTCAGCGGCAGGGCTCTTGGCGCAATACCTCTTTCCGGAGGACCGCTTAAGGGTGTTACTGTGGACATGGAAACCATACGCAGGGAGTTTTTCAAAACTGCAGGCTGGGATATTGCTACCGGCGGCCCGACAAATGAAAAACTGAAGGAGCTCGAAATAGATACCCTGTGTTAGAACTGTAATTTGGTTCCGGGTGTCCTGTTTCGGTATTCGATTCACGGTTCACTATCCGCAAGCTATGCCTTTATGACTTCGGAAATATGGACGAGGGATGCACCGGAATCAAGAAATTTATTGTAAAAGGTTTTTATTGCCGATGCAGTTTCGGGAAAAGGATGCCCGATTCCGACTGCTGTCCCATGGTTTATTGCGTGCCTTTTGAGCTTTAAAAGCTGATACAGAATTGCTGATTCTTCCACTCTGTTATCTATGAATATATTCCTGTGCGCTGCGGCCATTTTAAGCGACCTGGCTGTCATATAACCTTTCGAATTGCTTGAAGTGAGGCTGTCAACAAAAAACAGCTTGCTGTCTTTCGCGAATCTTAATGCCTGAAAAATTTTAATCTGGCAGGCAGTAAATTTTGATCCCATGTGATTATTTATGCCTTTTGCGTAGGGGATTTCAGAGATATTTTCTTCCATAACCCTGATAATTCGATCTTCTTCATCTCCTATGTAAAGGGCTCCCGGTCCAGGGTCGAGATCAGGATTGTACGGCTCCATAGGCTGATGAAGCATAATTTCATGACCGTTTTTGTTGATTTCACAAGAGAGATAATAGGAGTTTGGAAGTTTAGGCAGTACTGAATACGTTAATGGAATTTCGAGTTCCAGAAATTGCCTGGCGCGGGAAACACTATATCCTATGTCGTCTATTATCAGAGCAATGGATGGTTGGATTTGATTATTATCTTTTTTTTCAAAGGCAGAGGCTTTAGAAAAAAGATCTAATCCAAGCAGGTTCCCCGCCATAACAAAAGCACTCTTTTGCAAGAAGCTTCTTCTGCTTAATTGTTGCTCAATCAAAGACATGCGAAAAAATACAATATATTGCGGTTAGTGTCAATCAAATATACCATATATTGTAAACAAAGAAGCATTGATGAGGTAAAAAGACTAACTTTTGGAATGTTATGATTTTAATTGAAGGGGCTGTTGCGGTTTTGAATCGAAACAGTTGGCATATTCACCGTAGCTTGCGTCGGGGAGCTTCAACAAAAAAGCCCGCCGAAATGAAAATTCTAGGCAGGCCTTATAAAAGTGTTCATTTCCAAGTTCTGTTTATGCTGGTTGAGTCAGGTCACTCTGCTTTATGAGCATTGTTGTAGGATCAAGTGAGAGTCTGGTCATACCTGAATCAGGTTTCCCGCCTTTTAACATTTTAAGGTAAATCTCTTTTTCTTCAGGCTGGATCAATATGGCTGTTTCAAAAAGATGTTCAACATCATTAAACAGGCCTGGTATTACGTCGGCAACCGGTATTTCATCCCGGTGAATACGGACAGTAAACCAGATTTTTAACGAATTCGTTTTTGCAAAAGATTTTAAGTCGGAAAGAGATGCCTTTTGCGATTCGTCGAAAGGCAGCCCGTCAATTAGAATTAAATGAGGGCGAAAAATATTCTGTTCCATCAGTTCAGTCAATCGTTCTTCAAGTTTAGGGACGCTGAATCCTTCGACTTCAAATGTCATAATAAACCTGTGCGGAAGCATTGAATCAAATATCTGATCCTGATCGGTTATACTGTGTTGAGAAGCAATGTTCCGGTAAACTTCTTTGTACCATAAACCGACCTTTTTAACCGGATCATTTAAGCTTATATGAAGAACATTATTATCGCACAACAGGCTATGAATGGCTATTTGTATTAAAATTGCCGTTTTCCCGACACCCGCACGTGCGAGTATGGCCCCAAAACCGCCCTGCGGCATAATTTCTTCTCCTGATTCATGCTCTATCAACCGTCCTAAAGGATGGTTTAGAATAAGACCCTTTTCAAGCATATTGAATACTCCTCTCATTGGAATATGTGTTTATGGCTTAATAAACCATTATCTCTTTTGTAAGTTCTTTTTTTCTTCTGCAGCTTTTTTTTCCAGTTCTTCGGCAACCGACTGGGGGATCTGCTTATAAGATGCAAATTCCATTGTGAACTGTGCCTTGCCCTGGGTCAGTGACCTCAATACGGTTGAATATCCAAACATTTCTGCAAGGGGAACCTGGGCTTCTATAACGCACATTGGTCCTTCATCCTGTGTTCCGAAAATAATTCCCCGGCGCTGGTTTATAGATCCCATTACACTTCCCTGAAACTCGGTTGGCGTTTCAACAACAACCTTCATGATCGGTTCATGTATAGTCGGTTTTGCTTTTGGATATCCTTCAAGGAAAGCTCCGCGTGCCGCAGCCTGAAAAGCCATTTCGGATGAATCTACAGCATGTGAGGCGCCGTCATTAATAACAATTTTAATTCCTGTTACCGGAAATTCCATCTTGGGGCCTTTTGCCAGACAATTTCTGAAACCTTTCTCACATGCAGAAATATACTGGGTCGGGATAGACCCTCCCCTTACCTGATTATCAAAGATGAAATCATCTTCAACAGGTTCCATATAACCTGCAACACGACCATACTGGCCTGCTCCGCCTGTCTGCTTTTTATGAGTATAGTTAAACTCCGCCTTTCTGGTAATTGTTTCCCTGTAGGCCACCTTAGGTTTTCCTGCCGATACATCCGCATTATATTCGCGGCGCATCCTTTCAATATAAACCTCAAGATGGAGTTCTCCCATGCCGGAAATTATGGTGTCTCCGGTCTCTTCGCTTACATACGTCTTGAAAGTCGGATCTTCCTTGGTAAACCTGTTAAGCGCTTTTGATATATTGGTTTCAGACTTGCTGTCTTTGGGGGCAATTGCAAGCGATATAACCGGTTTTGGCACATACATTGATGTCATTGTGTAGCTGATGCCCTGCGAAACGAATGTGTCGCCTGATGCGCAGTCGATACCGAACAGTGCGCCTATATATCCCCCGGGAATTGACTCTATCTCTTCCATCTGATTGGCATGCATGCGCACGACACGGCCAACTTTAACTTTCCGGCCTGTGCGCACATTTATTATGGTGTCCCCTTTTGCCAATGTTCCCTGATACACGCGGATGTATGTTAATTGACCATACTGACCTTCTTCAAGTTTAAAAGCAAGCGCCACCAGGGGCTGCTTTGGGTCAGCCGTTAAAATAACAGTCGCCTCCTCGTTATCCATATCAAGGGCTTCGTTTTCAATATCTGAAGGGCAGGGGAGCAATCTGGTTACCGCGTCAAGAAGCAGTTGGACGCCTTTATTCTTATAGGCAGAGCCTAACAATACCGGAGTTATCTTTCGGGATAAGGTGCCGTTGCGCAGAGCTGCAATGATTAAAGATTCGCTTATTTCTTTTTCTTCAAGTATTGCTTCAGTCAGTTCATCCGAAAACATTGAGGCCGTATCGATCAGTTCTTCTCTTTTTTTGGCGGCTTCATCTTTAAGGCTGTCCGGAATATCCTCGATGCGAATTATCTCCCCGTTTTTACCGTCGAAATATACCGCCTTCATGGATAATAGATCAATAACCCCTTTGAAATCGGCTTCAAGACCTATAGGGAGTTGCAAAGAAATCGCGTTGTGACCGAGTTTTTCTTTTAATTGCTTGATTACTCTATCCGGATTCGCGCCGCTTCTGTCGCATTTATTGATGAAGGCGAGGCAGGGGACTTTGTATCTTTTCATCTGCTGATCGACCGTTATCGATTGCGATTGAACACCGCCGACCGAACAAAGGACCAGTACCGCTCCATCCAGAACCCTCAATGCCCGTTCAACTTCGATTGTAAAATCTACATGCCCCGGAGTATCTATAATATTGATTTCATGGTCGAGCCATTCACAAAATGTGGCTGCAGAAGTTATGGTTATGCCTCTTTCCTTTTCCAACTCCATGGAATCCATGGTTGCGCCAACACCATCTTTTCCTTTTACATCGTGGATAGCATGTATCCGCTTGGTATAAAAAAGAATTCTTTCAGTTAATGTTGTTTTGCCGGAATCTATGTGAGCGCTTATACCGATATTCCGGACATTTGATGTGTCGTGTTTCATTATAAAATCCTTTTTAACTTAACCCCTTGATACAGGATACTCCAATATCGAACATTTTAAAACAATATTTTAATATTGTGACTGATTACGGCCTTGTATAAATTCGAAACCGGCAATTATAAAAATAAAAAATCCCTCACATGGTAACCTGCTGCCAGGTGGGGATTTTTGCACTGCGCTTCAAATAAAGTTTGTCTTTTTATTAACAAACATCATGAATGTCAAGCAAAATGATTTGTAAAAATACGCCCCGTTTTTCACCTTTGTGTCTGAATCTTTCCCTCCCCCCATGTCTTCTGTTATACTTATACATCGATGTAACTGATTCCAGCACAGGTTGCTCAGATAAGACGGTCTGCACTTGCCGCTTGGTCGTCTTGCGCCATTGGACATTTTGCCAATGTTCCGGGCATTCGATCCGACCTTTTGCCCGTAAGTTCTTCAATACACGGCCGGATATGGTACCCCATTGCCCTGTACCCTCGCTGGCGCTTCTCCCACATCCGGGCAAGCTGTGGGTGATCAAGTTCAACGTAATCATAGATGCGTACGTCCTGCTTGTCGGAATGCTCTCGGTGCAGGCGGCCTGCGTATTGTTGCAGGGTTCCTTTCCAGGAAATCGGCATTGCCAGCACCAGAGTATCAAGGGGCGGATGGTCAAAGCCCTCGCCGATCAGGCGACCGGTTGCCAACAACACTCGTGGCGCGGAATCATCCAGTTCGGTAAGATCTGAAAGGATAGCTGTACGCTGCTTTCTCGACAGTCGCCCATGCAGAACAAAACAGTGCGCGATTTCATCTCCAAGGGTTTCGCGCAAAACATCCAGGTGATCAGTCCGTTCTGTCAGAACCAAGACTTTACGGCCCTCCTGGTATGCGGTCAGAACATCTTGTGCGATGCGTCGGGTGCGATTTGTGTCTTTGGAGAGAATGCGAAACACATCCTGGATGTCGGACTCCGGCAACATATTTGGCGCCGTCAGGCTTTGCGGCCATACTTCCAGTTGGGAGGGGGCGCTTTCCGGTCGTGCGGCGTTGTGTCGGATCGGACCGCACTGCATAAAAATAATCGGCTGATGCCCATCTCGTCGGATCGGCGTGGCAGTCAAGCCGATTACTAACTTTGCCTTGGCCTGTTTGAGAATCGTCTCGAAGGAAAAAGCCGAGATGTGATGGCATTCGTCAACAATGATCTGGCCATACTCATCTAACAGTTCCGGCAAGTTGTCGAGCCTTGACAGCGACTGCATGACTGCGATGTCGATCTTGCCGGTCAGTTTCTTCTTGCCGGCACCGAACACACCTGGAATGCCCTTGGATAGTTCAAGAAAGGTCGTCAACCGCTCTTGCCATTGTCGGAGCAGTTCAGTGCGGTGCACCAGGATCAGGGTGCTCAACTTGCGCCGGGCAATCAGCGCGGCAGCGATGACCGTTTTGCCGAAGGCAGTCGGTGCGCATAGAATTCCCACATCCTGCTTCAGCATCGCCGTAACGGCCGCCTTCTGATCTTTTCTAAGCTCGCCTGTGAATTTGATCGGGACCTTACGCCCCTCAACTCGCTCATCCTGAATCTCTGCCCTGATATCATTTTGTTCCAGCAGTTCCAGCACCGCATCCAGGCATCCCCGCGGCAGTCCGATGTGTTGAGAATAATTCTCGGCGCAGCCGATGATGCGAGGCTTGTTCCAGACCGGCAGACGCATGGCCTGGGCCTTGTAGAATTCGGGGTTTTGAAAGGCGGCCAGGCGGATCAGGCGGTTTGCCAGTGGCTGGGGAATATCGGCTTTGGCGATGAAAATCTGATTGGCCCGCACCAACACCAACGATTCCGGTAGAGGGCAGGATATACGGCTTGAAACTGGTGTTGGGCGCTGCCACGGTTTGCTTTCGTTCTCTTCCGAGACAAAGGTCACATCAAGCGGATGTCTGCCGCCTGTGGCTCGCGGAAGGGCGTTATCCAGTTCAAAGCGAGGAATGAGTCGGACTGACGCCAGAAAGCCCCACTGGTCCGGATAGGGAACGAAAGCTTCATCAACAAAAAGGCTGCGCCCCTGCTCGCGGGGTTGCTTCTGCAAGGGAAGAGAGATCAGATTACCGAACCCGCCTTTGGGCAGGGTGTCTTGATTGGGAAAGAACCGGTCGTAGCTGGACAGGGAGAGCTGCCGGGTGCGGTCACAGGTGTGACTGATCAGAGCCGCACCGAGCTGCCGTGCCTCGCGAGCCGGGACCGGATTGGCAAAAAATATCCAGACATGTGCACCCTTTCCGGAACGGGATATTTCCAGCGCTGCCGGGATGCTCAGTTCCCGGCACGAATCAATGAAGGCACGGGCATCCTCGCGCCAGTCGTCTTCATCAAAATCTGCTGCAAGAAAAGAACATGTGTCGTCCGAAAGGAGGGGATATACGCCCACCGTGTGCCGACCAGTCAAGTGGTCGTAAATCACCTGATCAGTAAGCGGCAGGAGCAAGCGCTGACCGCAGTCTCCGCACTTGATCTTTGGCTTATGACAGATTCCGGATCGCCACTCGTTGCCGCAGGCAGGCGCATAGCCCGATCTGCCCTTAGCCGACTCCCAGCGCAACGGGTACACATCGAGGCGACCTCGAAACAGGCGGCGAAAGAGTGCGACTTTTTCCGCGGGTTCCATTTGACAGAGCTGCTTTTCGCAAGAATAGCGTGCAGGCGTTTCACGGAGATTGGCTGGAGGATGCGCCGGTTCCTTGGAGATGCCATGCTTTTCCAGCAGGGTTACCAGGCGGGCATTTTCAGCCCGTAGCCGTTCACACTCCTTGTGTAAATCACCATCCCCGACAGCATCACTTTTCATGCCAGATTCCAGCTTTCACGAATGGTATTCACTCTCGGCACCCTCGGCCCGCGGCCGTTCCTCTTTCGGCCAGTTTCTGATGCGATCAGATTTCATGCTTCTACCTTGACGGCGCCGCTTGTGCAGTCATGTTCTTTCAATAGTTGGATCATGCGTCAACCTCTTACTGTACTATAATAAGGGTTTTCCTCCGGCGAAGTGAGGGGTTCATTTCTTCTTCCCCCGCATGCCATCGGTTAGTTGCTTGATGGTTTTTTCAAAATCACCTTCAAGGCGGTCTTTTTGCGAAATCCGCCTTCGGTTAAATTTTTCGTATTCAGCTTCGGCAATCTCCTCGGCCATTTCATGTGAAGTCCTGCCGACGTGGGTGAGAATATTACGTTCATTTACCGTCAGAAAGGCATCCAGCTTTTTAATCCAGTAGGCCATATGCATGGGAATGTGGCGCATGGCCTGACCTTCTGCGAAGATCAGGTACTGCTCCACAAGATTGTTAAGGGCGAGCAGTTCCTGTTCGGTAAGATAGTTCTTGGCGATGGTTACGTCCTGTTTTCGGACCTTGGACCCGCGCCAGTTGGTCAGACCCATGTTGGTTTTGCCACTGTGGGCCCGTTCATGAATGATTTCCGCTGCGGTCATGCCGGTAATGGCCCAGTGCATTTTGTTCTGGACGGTCTTGAAAAATTCGATGCTGATCTCCAGGGTAGGGTCGTAATCGATGCTGGTGGCGTAGATATCAGTGATTTTCTGGTAAAAGCGCCGCTCAGAGGTGCGGATGTCCTGAATGCGCCGGAGCAGTTCATCAAAATAGTCAAAAGGCTGATCCGGATTTTTCAGACGCTCGTCATCCAGCAAAAAGCCTTTGATGATATATTCTCTCAGACGCTGGGTGGCCCAGATGCGGAAACGGGTGGCCACATGGCTTTTTACTCGATAGCCCACGGAGATAATCATGTCCAGGTTATAATAATCCAGTGGGCGTTTCACCTCCCGCCGTCCTTCCCGACGAACTGACAAGTATTTCTTGTAAGTTGCCTCCGAAACTAACTCGCCTTCCTCGTAAATATTCTGGATATGTAGACTGATGTTCTGTTGAGAGGTCTGAAACAGATCGGCCATGAGCTGCTGGGTCAGCCATACCGTCTCGTCAGACAGGCGCACGTCGATTTTAACCCTGCCGTCCTCGGCTTCATAGACAAGAAACTGGCCCTTGCCGGAATCGGGACTATGAACGGTTGCCAGATCCTTACTCATCGCCGCCCCGGCAATACTTGATCTTGCCTGTTTCGCGACCGGTTTCGATGGTTTTCTTATAAATTGAAAGAATTTCGTGAATCGGTTTTCCGAGCGTTTCAAATTCAGTGAGTTCGTATTTGATGCCCGGTTCTTTGAATATGTGATATATAAGTCCCTTTGTTACTTTAGTTGTCATATGCTCCGGGCCTTTTCTGCTCACCTGCTCATTTAATTATTATAGCTTATTCCTGCTGAAAAGTTCATCAAGAAGATCGCTGCCACGATCCCCCATACTGTTCAGCAGATCCTCTATCTTTTGTATGGCCAATGGCGACGGATTGGCGCGTCCGTTTTCCCAGCGGTTAATAGTCGGGAAGGTGACGCCGAGTTTGGCGGCAAATTTTTCCTGTGTGAGTCCTGTACGATCACGAAGCTCACGGATCAAACATGGAATGTCTGCCTGTCGACTCAATGCTTATCTCCTTTCATGTGGTGCGGCAGGGACATGAATAAAACATACTTCATATCACGCGACCAATCAGATGATATATCATACAATAAAATGAAGTGGTGTCAAGAGAGGTTTCAGAGAGTTTTCAGAGAGGTAAAAGACAAAAACTGCAATAAAAGAAAAAGCCCTATAAATGAAATGTTCTATTATTTTGGCATATTAAATATGATATCCAGATCCGGCAATATAATGTTTTGAATTTTTCATATGTACGATTATAAAATATCATGGTAAAAGCTTGAACCGCGTCAGGTAAAAAGGATAAAAATGAAAATTGTATGACTGGAATCTACATGAAAAATAAAATTTATACAGGTGGTTTAATCTCTGACGGGCTTTTGGCTTCAGGGCCTGTATGTCTCGGGTATATTCCCATAGGCATTGCCTTCGGAGTTCTTGCCCAGAAGGCAGGCTTTACTCCCTTTGAAACAGGCCTGATGTCTCTTCTGGTTTTTGCCGGAAGTTCACAGTTTATAGCGGTTTCGATGTTTTCGGCCGGCGCGGGAGCTGTTTCGATAATCGCGACCACATTTGTCGTAAACTTGAGGCACCTTCTTATGAGCTCCTCTCTTTCTCTCTTCCTGGGTCGTTTTGAGAGAAAAAAACTTTTTGCATTTGCCTACGGAATAACGGATGAAAGTTTTGCCGTCAACATCTCAAAATTCAAAAATGGAGACTGGGATATCAATCGGGCCCTGGTTGTAAATTTTTCCACAAACATAATGTGGGTACTGAGCACGGTTGCGGGCGGATACGGCGGGCAATTTATCAAGCCGCATTCATTTGGTATGGATTATGCGCTCATAGCAATGTTTATATGCCTTCTCGTGTTCCAACTGAAAGGGCGGATATATGTTTTTACTGCTCTGGTTGCAGGAATCTTGGCTGTCCTGTTGTCTCTTTGCATTCCGGGGAATTCATATATTATAATAGCTTCCGTTTTTGCAGCGGGGACAGGGGTATTTATCAAAAAGATTCGGAGATAATGTTGTTATGATGATTGAAAGAGAGTATAGTTATATTGTTCTTGGGATGGGACTTGTCACTTTTCTTCCGCGTCTGCTTCCGGTTTATTTTCTTGCCGGACGAACTCTTCCGGGCTGGTTTATCGAATGGCTTGATCTTGTTCCTGCTGCCGTACTAAGTGCGCTGCTTCTGCCGGCACTTGTTACAACCGGAACTCCGAAAATATTAACGCTTTACAGTTTGGAAATGATTGTTGCCATACCGACTTTTCTTGTTGCAGTTAAAACGAAATCACTAAGTGGAACTGTTGTAACTGGAATGGGGCTATACTGGTTTCTGGGGAGTATATTGTAAGATACCTGTACCTAAAAAATAGCGGGCGCATTTCATGTTGTCTTCGGCGGGGAGCTTTAATAAAAAAATATATCAGCATTATTGACAATATTTTAAGTTGGGATAGATATACGGCAAAATTTTAATACCTGAAAAAAAGGAGACCCATGTTGGATTTAAATACTTTCTGTCCGGGAAAGCTTGTTTCCGCCGAGGAAGCCGTTTCAAAAATAAAAAGAGGAAGTCGTGTTTTTATCGGAACAGGATGCGGTGAGCCCCAGCACCTTATAAGAGCACTGGTAAATGATAGCAGACTTCAGGACATAATGGTTTATCAGATGCTTTCGTCAACATTTGCCCAGTATGTTGATGACCCGTCATTTCTCAGGCGTTTTTCCCTGAAACTCTTTTTTATAAGCAGCGCAATGAGAAAAGCTGCTTTTGAAGGGAAAATAGATTATATACCGACATATCTTTCGCAGATTCCTCGTCTTTTTTCCAGCCATCGCATTGGACTTGACGTGGCGATGATTCAGGTAAGCCCGCCTGACAAGTTCGGTTATTGCAGCCTTGGCGTATCAGTTGATATTACAAGGTCCGGGATGGAAAATGCCAAGCTTGTTATTGCCCAGGTAAATCCAAGGATGCCAAGGACCTGGGGAGACAGTTTTGTTCATATTGACGAGATTGATTATCTCGTGATCAAAGAAGAACCTCTTGTTGAAGCACTTCCCGGCGCAAAGGATGAAGTGATAGCAAGGAGAATAGGGCATTATGTTTCACAGCTTGTTGATGACGGTTCAACGCTCCAGATAGGTTTCGGCCATCTTCCTTATGCGATACTTCAATATCTTGATAATAAAAAAGACCTTGGGATACACACCCAGCTTATTACCGACGGGTTTTTGCCCCTTTTTGAAAAAAAAGTTATTACAAACAAAAAAAAGACACTTCTTCCGGGAAAAGTTGTGGCTTCTTTATGTATGGGATCTGAAAAAATTTACAGATTTGTTGATAATAACCCGATGTTTTATTTCCGGTCTTCCGAATTTGTAAATGATCCTACAGTGATAGCGCGAAACGACAACCTGATTTCGATCAGCTCCGCTCTTGAAGTCGATTTAACAGGGCAGGTCTGTTCTGATTCAATGGGTTATCTTTTCTACAGCGGGATAGGTGATCAGGTGGATTTTTTGCGAGGAAGCGCCATGTCAAAAGGCGGCTTTTCAATTATTGCTCTTCCCTCAACCGCCCAGAACGGGAAAACATCCAGAATTGTCTCGCACCTGAGCGAAGGCGCGGGTGTGGCAACAACAAGGGGAGATGTCAACTTCGTTATTACCGAGTACGGGATTGCAGAACTTCAAGGTAAGAGTATTTATCAGAGGGTAATAGAACTGGCTCAGATTGCACATCCTAAATTTCGCGAGGAACTCATCGAGACAGCAAAAAAACGCCATTATATATTTGCAGACCAATTAGCTCCCATACAGGACGATCTGTTATTTCTCGAGAGCTATAAATATAGTCTCAAATTAAAAAGCGGCAAGACAGTCGATTTCAGACCGCTTCTGCCATCCGATGAGTTTGCATACAGGAATTTTTTCTACTCTCTTCAGGAGAAGACGATCTACCTCAGATTTTTTTACAAAATGAAAATATTTTCCCACGAAGTGGTACAGAAGCAATGGGCCAGCATCGATTACAGAAAGAATATGTCCGTTATCGGCCTTGTTCAAAAGGGCGGGCATCAGGAGATTATTGCAATCGCTTCATATGCAATGGAAGAACCGGAAAGGGCGGAAGTTGCCTTCGTGGTCCAAGAAGATTATCAGGGTAAAGGCGTTGCCTCCTTTCTCCTTGATATTCTTGAAAAAATTGCAAGGGAGAATAATTATAAAGGTTTTTCGGCAACGGTTTTACGGGAAAATCCGACTATGATACACATCTTTAAGAAAAAGTATCCGAATGCAAAAATATCTGCAAGCAGTGGAAGCGATGTCCAGATTCTTATGGATTTTGCGGATGTTAAGAATGACCCGATTAAAAAACAAGAATAAAAATATGCAAATAGGCTCGACGGAGTGGAAAGATATAATAATATGTGGCGCAAGATATTTTGATGTTCAAGTCGGATCAGGGGAAGCCGGAAAATTTTTGATACATGCGGGGGAACTTATAAAGTGGAATTCGAAAACAAATTTAACCGCTATAACAGATCCCTTTGAAGTTGCCGTCAAACATTTTCTTGATTCATTAGCTCCTGCCCGCATAATACCTCCCGGCTCATCAATGCTTGATATGGGTTCCGGAGGGGGATTCCCGGGAATTCCGCTCAAGATTATTCTTCCGTCTCTTTCGGTATCCCTGGTAGATTCTTCCAGGAAAAAAGTATCTTTTCTGAAACATGTAATAAGGACTCTCGGTCTCGAAGGTATTAATGCTTTTCAGGCTAGGGTGGAAAATTTATCGGAAAACAAAGAACGCTTTGATCTAGTCATTTGCCGCGCCTTTTCATCCCTCGATAAATTTATTGAGTCTGCATTACCGGTTCTTGCAGAGAATGGAATAATGATCGCCTTAAAGGGGAAAACAAGCTATAAGGAAACTGAGTCGGCAAGGCTTTTGGGCAATGATAATCGAGGTGAAGGACTATTATATAATACTGAAGTTATAAAATATTCACTTCCTTATATCGACTCAGAGAGAACTTTGATGGTCATAAAAAAACTTCGTTAGGACATCACGCGGCCTTTTTTATTCCAGTATTTGTTTGCAATCATGCAGAAAGAGATTATACTCCGCCGACCTTTTGTGATGCCGTCATTTTAATCTCCTCCCACCAGGAGAGGGAAAAATTCACTTTTTACGAGTCTATCATTAATAATAACAGGAAGAATTGATGCCAAAATTAAATAACAATGAAAGAATAAGAAATATTGCAATTATTGCTCACGTTGACCACGGAAAAACAACCCTTGTTGATGCGATGTTCAGACAGAGTGGTTTATTCAGGGTTGGCCAGGAAGTTGATGAAAGAATAATGGACTCCATGGATCTTGAACGTGAAAGGGGTATCACTATTGCCGCAAAGAACTGTTCGGTAGTCTGGAAAGGAGTTAAAATAAACATTATCGATACTCCAGGCCACGCAGACTTTGGTGGCGAGGTTGAAAGGGCCATTTCAATGTCCGATGGGGCGCTCCTGCTGGTCGATGCATCTGAAGGCCCGCTTCCGCAGACGCGTTTTGTTCTGAAAAAAGCTCTTGCTGCAGGTCTGAAAGTAATTGTGGTTATAAATAAAATAGACAGGAAAGACGCGCGTTCTGATGAGGTTCTGGATGAAATATATGATCTTATGATAGATCTTGATGCGACCGGGGAGCAGCTCGAGTTTCCGCTCCTTTATGCAATCGGCCGGGAAGGGATTGCACAAAAAACTCTGGAAGAAAAGGGGAAAGATCTTCATTTGCTTTTTGATACCATAATAAGGGAGATTCCTCCCCCGGCTTATGACACAAACGAGCCTTTTCAGATGCTCGTTTCTGATCTTGGTTATTCCGATTACCTTGGCAGGCTTGCCATTGGCAAAGTATTTAACGGGAAGACCGGCCATAATATAAGCCTTGTCTGCATTGACAGTGAGGGAAAACAAAATCCGCTTAAGGTATCAAAATTGCAGACTTATGTGGGTTTGAAATTGGCTGAAATTGAAAATACCGAGCCCGGGGATATCATAGTTCTTTCCGGGATTGAAAATGTTAAAATCGGCGATACCATATGTACGAAGGAATTTCCAAAACCCCTCAAAAGAATTTCCGTTGACGAGCCTACGGTTTCGATGAAATTTACCATAAACACATCTCCTTTCTCTGGAAAGGAGGGCAAATATGTTCAATCGAGCAAGATACGTGAACGTCTCAATAAGGAGACATTAAGAAATGTTGCTGTCCAGATGGAGGAGACCGGAGACAGAGACTCATTGATTGTCAAGGGGAGGGGGGAGTTCCAGCTCGCGATAGTGATTGAAACGATGCGCAGGGAGGGATTTGAGCTTTGTGTAGGGCGCCCCGAGGTAATTGTAAAATACCGGAACGGTGAAAAACTTGAGCCTATTGAACATCTTTTCATTGATTGCGATGAGAACTTTCTCGGAATTGTTTCAGAAAAACTTTCCTCGAAGAAGGGAAGGATGACCAATCTTGTTAACAACGGAAGAGGCAGAATAAGGATGGAATTTTCCATTCCTTCAAGATCCCTCATAGGCTACAGAGACGAATTTCTTACGGACACCAAGGGAACCGGTATCATGAATTCATATTTTTCAGGCTATGAGCCGTACAGGGGTGATTTCCCGGTAAGATTTACCGGCTCAATAGTATCCGACAGGCAAGGCAACGCAGTGCCTTATGCCCTTTTTAATTTAGAGCCCCGTGGACATCTTTTAATAGCCCCCGGCGACCCGGTATATGAAGGGATGGTTGTAGGAGAGCATAACAAGGAAGGGGACATAAACGTAAATCCGTGCAAGGAGAAAAAATTATCAAACATGAGGGCAGCCGGAAAGGACGATAATGTCATACTTTCACCTGTCAGGCCCCTGACGCTTGAACGCGCTATAAATTTCATTCGCGCGGATGAAATGGTGGAGGCCACACCTGTTTCAATTCGTATCAGAAAAGCTGTTCTTTCGGCGCATAAAAGACATGCTATGCGGTCGGCAAAGCTTAAAGTTGATCAATAAAGTCCAAATTCAGACGGCAAAGTAAAAAGCTCATTATGCAAGGCGCACGAATCTTGAGGAATGAAGCGTACTTTTTGTACGCTGCAATGACGAAAGATGAAGTGCAACACAGCAGAATGACTTTTTACGAAGCCGTCAATATTAAAGAGTTACCAGTTGAGGCTCAAGAACCCTGCCTGTTACTTTAAGAAGAGCAACTGACGGGAGATAATTGCTTCTCGGGTTGGTGGCGCTCCCCGGGTTGATAAAAAAAACCCCGTTTTGCCTTTCGATAGATGGTCTGTGCGTATGCCCGAAAATTACAGCACTGAATCCGGAAGCAGCAGGATCAAGGTCAATCCTTGAAACATCATGCAGAATATAAAGGAAAACAGCGCCCTCATTAACTATTTCTGAATAGGGTATTTCACGTGCCCAAACCCCCTTGTCCATGTTTCCCTTTACCGGGAAAACCGGAGCTATTGTTTTCAATTTTTCAAGAATAGCCGGTTCTCCGATATCCCCGGCATGGATAATCAGTTTTGAGCCGGCAAGAGCAATTACGGCAGCATCCGGAAGCCGGCCATGAGTATCTGAGATTATTCCGACAATAAAGCTGTTTTTGTCGTTCAATTTATTATACCAAAAATCGACAACCTGCGTTAATGAAATAACAGGAGTTTATTTGTTAAAGACCTTTTTCGGCCATGTAAGCTGCAAGGTCCGCAACTCTGCAGGAGTAGCCCCATTCATTATCATACCAGGTCACAACCTTTGCCATATTTCCGCCAAGTATTTGAGTAAATTCCATGTCCACTATCGACGAGTTGGAATCGCCTTTAAAGTCTATTGATACAAGAGGCTCATCCTCGCATGCCATGATTCCGTTGAGATCTGTTTCGGCTGCTTTTCTTAGCTCTGCCCTTAACATATCGGTTTCGGTTTTTTTCTGCAGGATCGCTACAAAGTCAACAACAGAGACAGTCGATGTCGGTACTCTCAGGGAGTAACCATCGAAGCGCCCTGCGAGTTCAGGTATAACAAGCGCAATCGCCTTTGCAGCGCCGGTTGTGGTTGGAATGATATTCATAGCGGCTGCGCGTGCCCGTCTCAGGTCTTTGTGAGCCAGATCCATCAGGCGCTGGTCAGCAGTATATGAGTGGACAGTTGTCATTAAAGCTTTTTCAATACCAAAAGCTCTGTGTATTACAAGAGCGGGAGGCGCAAGACAGTTCGTGGTACATGAGGCATTTGAAATAATGTGGTGGTCTTTCGGGCGGTATTCCTTGTGATTGACGCCCATTACAACCGTAAGATCCTCTTCTTTTGCCGGAGCTGAAATAATAACTTTTTTGGCTCCTGCCTCAATGTGGGCCGCGGCTTTGGGCCCTGTTTTGAAAAGGCCGGTGCTTTCGATGACTATGTCAACACCTACTTCATCCCAGGGTATTTCAGAGGGGTCACGGAAGGAAAAACTCTTTATGGTCTTTCCATTGATGATTATGCTCTCTTTTGCGACATTGACTTTGCCTGAAAAACGGCCGTAATTTGAGTCATATTTAAAAAGATGAGCATTGGTTTCTACGTCAAAAAGATCGTTAATTGCTACAACTGCAAGCTTTTTCGGATGTCTTTCAATAATAGCTTTCAGCACCTGACGACCTATTCTTCCAAATCCGTTTATACCTACGCGAATCATAATTCACCACCTTTTTGTTTAATTGTCATCAAGACGATATTTATGGGCGATAAGCAAATCATAATCCTTGCGAAGGGCCTGATGGAGCCTGGCTTTTTCAAGAGCAATTGCGCTTAAATTTGCAGCAGCCTCAAGGAATTTTATTTCGCCGGCATCGAATTTTTTTTCATCTTTGGTATATACCCTTAACACTCCTATGGATTTTTTTTCAATCATAAGCGGAACAACAAGCACAGATTTGATCCCTTCTGCTTTTGCCTTCTCATTGTACTGGAAATCCTTGTCTTTCTGGGCATTTTTAAGCCAGATCGTATTGCCTTTGAGCGCTTTCTTGTCAAGACCGCTTTCCTCTATAAGCACCGGACCTTTGCGTATATAGCCCTCAGACAGTCCACAATGTGCTCCCATCAACAATTTTTTGCGGCGGCGTTCAAGTAGTCTTAGTGAGCAAGCCTTGACATTCATGGCTTCGGCCACACAGGAGACGATCTTCTCAAGGACCAGGGAAGGTGACAGTGAAGCATTTACAACCTTTGCCAATTCATAAAGTGCTGTGAAATAATGTTCTTCTTTTCCTTTCATAAATCACCTCTCAATGAAAATATGTATATGATGAAAAGATAATATTTCGGACTTTCATTTTTTGAATAATACCGGAAAGAAACCGTTTAGTAAATAATTCTTTCATAAAAACCATGATAATAATTTCAATTCTTGCCGGAACTGATAATAAATTTTGGATAAAAACAACCTTATCTCTTGAATTTGATTAATATATTTTGTAATAAAAGTTTGGTGAACATTGATGCTTTAGTAAAAAGGGCGTTCTCACACAAAGATCACGGAGGACACAAAGAAAAACCTGAATGTTTCAATAGGCCTTTCTTCGTGTCTTTGTGCCTTCGTGTGAAAAATTGACTTTTTATGAGTCCATCAAGATTGTTTTTTTTGAAGTTACTTTATGAAAGGAAAACCGGCATGAAGATATTGGTAGGATACGATGAATTGGGTGCTGCAAGCAGTGCTTTAGCTCTTGCCGTAAAACATGCAAAAGCTTTTGGTGCAGAAGTTGAAGTGTTGACCTCGCTGGAAGAGGGAACAGAAAATGAGATTCAGGATATTTCTGCAGCGGAAAAGGGCCTTGAATACGCAAAACAATATTTTGAGAAAGAGAAAATATCCTGCAAAACTCATCTTATGATTCGCGGAGTAACACCGGGAGAGGATCTGGTCTCTTTTGCAAAGGAAAACAAGATAGATGAAATCATAATAGGAGTAAAAAGAAGATCAAAAGTCGGAAAACTTCTTTTTGGCTCGACTGCACAGTACGTTATTCTGGAAGCCCATTGTCCTGTTGTGACGACCAAATGATCAGTTTGTGAGATTCTGGATAGGCGCCGGGATAATTCCTCCGAATCTGATGAATCTGTTTGATCCCTCGGCATTATTAACAGGCATAATAGTGGCCTTCCCCAAAAGCCCTCCGAAATAAGCGCTTTCACCGGCTTTTTTACCCGGCACAGGGATGAGCCTTGCCGCTGTTGTCTTCTTGTTTATAACTCCTATTGCCATTTCATCTGCTATTATGGCGGCAATAGTATCTTCAGAAGTATTGCCTGGAATTGCCACCATGTCTAATCCTACCGAACATACGCTTGTCAAAGCTTCAAGCTTTTCAAGAGAAAGATAACCGGCCCTTACAGATTCAGATATATTCAAATCTTCACTGACAGGGAGGAAGGCTCCGCTCAAACCTCCGACATGGGAGCTTGCAAAGGCTCCTCCGGTTTTTACGGCATTGTTAAGAAGTGCCAATGCGGCGGTTGAGCCGGGTACCCCTATGCTCAAAAGGCCGAGACTCTGGAATATTTCTCCAACGCTGTCTCCGACATTTGGAGTAGGCGCAAGTGAAAGGTCAACTACTCCAAAACGGATCTTAAGATGATCGGCAACTTCCCTGCCTATTAACTCTCCGACACGTGTTACCTTATATGATGTCCGTTTAATCAATTCGGCTATACGTCCTAGATCTATGCCGGGATCGGAGGCTATAGCTCTGTCAATTGCTTTTTTAACAACACCCGGACCGCTTACGCCCACATTGATTACCGCTTCAGCCTCTCCTATCCCTAGGTATGCTCCTGCCATAAATGGTATGTCTTGAGGTATGTTTGCAAAAACGCACAGTTTGGCACATGCGAGGCCGTCTTTATCAGCGGTAAGCTGAGCCGCTTTTTTAATGGTTTTTCCCATTATCAGCACCGCATCCATGTTAATTCCGGCGCGTGATGAAGCGACATTAATGGAAGAGCATACGCGGTCAGTTTCTGCAAGAGCTTCCGGAATGGCTTCAATCAGCGCCCTGTCACCTTTTGATATTCCTTTTTCGACAAGCGCTGTAAACCCTCCTATGAAGTCCACATTTGCTTCTGTTGCAGCAAGATCCAGAGTTTTGGCTATTTCAACAAACTGGGAAGCTGAAAAGGGCGCTCCGAAAACGGCAGCAGGACTTACGGCAATTCTCTTGTTGACAACCGGGATGCCGTATTTTTCACCAATCTTATCACAGACATTAACGAGATTTCCCGCGACATTTATTATTTTATTGTGTATGTTTTTTTTCAGCGTGTTCAGATCATGGCTGACGCAGTCGAAAAGGTTTATCCCGAGTGTTACTGTTCTGACATCGAGATGTTCATTCTTGAGCATCTCAAGTGTTGATATGATTTCTTTTTCGCTAAGCATAATTAAAGTACCTTCCGTGTTTAAATCATTTGGGCTTTATGATAATATCCTGATACCTTCGCAAAAAGTCAAAAATTTGATGGCAAAGTAAAAAGTTCAAGTTCAAGGCGTCGCGAATTCCGTGTGATGAGGCGTACATAACGTACGCCGCAATCGCAACGGAATGAAGCGCAACACAGAAATCGGATTTTTTACGAAGCCATCATATTCTGTTTATAGACATAAATATATTCCTGTGCTGGATGCTTATGTCTAGACCGAGTTCGGAGGCCCTCTTCATCAACTCCGCCCGGAGTATCTGCTGATCAATGTCATTTGGAATATCTACTTCATAAATCATTATGTTGTCGGTGGGATTGTCGCCGCCTTTGAATATGGCTTTAAGATTGGTAACATTTACGCCATGTTTTGCGATTATTTCGGTTATTCCCGCAACAAGTCCTTTTCTGTCAGGCCCGATAGTGGTTATTATAAAAGGTTCGCAACTGCCTGATTCAAAACCTTCTTCTTTATGTTCGAGGGATTTCACATACACATTAAGATTAAGATGAGCAAGAGCCCCTGTTAATTGTGAGCATAACTCGCCGTTGGTTAAATCCGAAGGTATTGAAGCAATAAATATTCCCGAGAATTCTGACTGGAGGATGGTCTGGTTAATATTTTCAATATTGCAGTCGAGTTTAAACAGCGTGGCTGTGACAGCCGCTATGATTCCCGGCCTGTCCTGGCCCAGCACGGAAATTACCGATTTATTCATATTATTATTCTCCGTTTATAAAGAATGATGGACTCGTAAAATGTCGATTTTCAGACGGCAAAATAAAAAGCTCATTATGCAAGGCGCACGAATCTTGAGGAATGAAGCGTACTTACTGGTACGCTGTAATGCCGAAAGATGAAGTGCAACACAGCAGAATGACTTTTTAAGAAGCCGTCAATAATGATTTTAATAATACTGGAAATAGTGTTATTTGCAAGCGCATAATGTTATAGTTTTTAAGGATCATCTCCAAAAGAGTTTATTCCTGACCCCTTTCGCCCAACCAATTGGAAGATGATCCATATTTTGTTGATTTGATTAATTCAATGTCATAATATCCTTGCAGGATCAACAAACCCAAAGGGCGCCATTTAACATGCATATTATTACAACTCATAAAAATACAGACTTTGATGCTCTGGCATCCATGGTTGCTGCTACGGTTTTATATCCCGGCGCTGTTTGCGTTCTTCCAAAGACGGTAAATCCCAATGTCAAAGCTTTTATGTCGATACACAAGGACATTTTTGACATGCATTCGTCAGATGAAATCGATTTAAATAAAGTCAAAAGACTGATTGTTGTCGACACAAACAACTGGAGCCGCCTTGGCCGTATGAATGCGCTTTCGAAAAGGGACGACATTGAAATTATTTTGTGGGACCATCATAAGGGCGACGGTGATATCAAGGCAACGTGGAAGTGCAGTGAAGAGATCGGGGCGAACATAACCCTGATGGT
>JAHJQU010000378.1 GCA_018819005.1 Pseudomonadota bacterium
ATGGATGTGCTGTTTGATGATTTCAAAAGCATGAGGATGCCTGCGCACCTGCGAGTTTCTCTTGCCTGCTGTCTCAACATGTGCGGTGCTGTTCATTGCTCCGATATCGCTATTCTCGGATATCACCGCAAACCTCCGCTTTTAGATCATGAATATCTCGACAAGATGTGCGAAATTCCGCTCGCAATAGCTGCATGTCCTACAGCGGCCATCAAGCCTGCAAAGGTAGAGGTTAAAGGTGTAAAATTAAACAGCGTCGCCATAAACAACGACCGCTGCATGTACTGCGGCAACTGTTACACAATGTGTCCCTCGATGCCTCTTGCAGACGATGTCGGCGACGGCATAGTAATCATGGTGGGCGGCAAGGTTTCAAATAGGATAAGCGCTCCCAAGTTTTCTAAAGTTGTTGTAGCATTCTTGCCTAACGAAACACCCCGCTGGCCCCAGACAACTGCTGTAATTAAGAAGATGGTAGATGTTTATGCCAAGGACGCAAACAAATATGAACGTCTTGGCGAATGGGCTGAAAGAATCGGATGGGAAAGATTTTTTGACAAATGCGACCTTCCGTTTACTCACCATCTTATTGATGATTTCCGTGATCCGGCCTATTTCACATGGCGCCAGACAACGCAGTTTAAGTTCTAGCAGTTAAAACAACAAACCGGGGCAAACTATTTGCCCCGGTTATAATTTATTATGAGGCCAAATAATGGACAATGAAGCTTTAAAAAAGACAATAGTAGAAACTCTTCAAGGCAAGAAGGGCAAATCCAAGTTTTATCTGAAAGACTTCTACGCAATGGCTCCGGGTGAAAAACCAAGAGAAGTGAAAAATCTCGTAAATAAAATGGTGCAAGAAGAGATTCTTGAATACTGGTCAAGCGGAAGCACCACCCTGATCGGTCTCAAAGGGGTCGGCAAACAGGCTCATGCAGAAGATGAAGACTAATTTCCTATCGTGATGCAGGGCAATATGGCTTTTCCCAGACTCGTTATTTCGGCCATCAGGGGAGGATCGGGAAAAACCATAATATCTACCGGCATAATCGCTGCTTTTAAAAATGCCGGAAAACAAATAGCTCCTTTCAAAAAAGGTCCTGATTATATCGATGCGGGCTGGCTTGCTCTTGCTGCAGGCCGGCCCTGCTATAATCTGGACACATTCCTTACACCTGTTGATCGGGTTCTAACCTCATTTTGCTCCCACTCTCTTCATACTGATTTATCGGTTATTGAAGGCAACCGCGGTCTCTATGACGGAATAGATCTTGAAGGAACTACCAGCACGGCCGAACTCGCAAAACTTCTCAGGGCGCCTGTAATTTTATGCATTGATTGTACCAAGAGTACCCGGACTATAGCGGCAGTTGTTTTAGGCTGCATGCATTTTGACTTAAAGGTGGATATAAAGGGTGTGATATTAAACAGGGTTGCCGGCGCAAGGCATGAAAACATATTAAAAAGAAGCATCGAACACCACACAGGGGTACCTGTTCTCGGTTCCGTGCCTAAACTCGCCAGGCAAAGTTTTCCCGAGAGACATATGGGACTTATACCGACCCACGAACACAAATGGGCGGCCGACTCAATCGCTTCGGCAGCAGAAATGGCCGTCAAATATATTGATCTTGACAAACTGGCACAGACAGCATTCGACGCACCGGGTCTGCCGCCGGCAGGAAATGCGGAAGAGATATTGGAAAAGAAAGTTGCCGATCCGGCAGCAGATTGCAAAATAAAACCCAGGATCGGCATTATGAGAGACTCCGCATTTCAGTTTTACTATCAGGAAAATATTGATGCCCTTATTTCTGAAGGCGCAGAATTGGTTTATACAAGCCCTCTGTCTGATAAAACAATCCCGGATGTTGACGCTCTCTATATCGGCGGCGGTTTTCCTGAAACTCACGCAAAAGAACTTTCTGAAAACAATTTTTACAAAGAAGAATTAAAAGCCCTGGCTGCAAAAGGACTCCCAATATATGCGGAATGCGGTGGATTGATGTATCTGGGGAAAGATCTTTTTCTTGACGGCGTAGTATATGACATGGCCGGTCTTCTTCCCATATCCTTTGGATTTTCTAAAAAACCCCAGGCCCACGGTTATACAATTGTCATTGTGGAAGAAAATAATCCATACTATAAAGTCGGAACGGAAATTCGTGGACACGAATTCCATTATTCAAGCGTTCTTAAATGGGGCGGTGAAGAGAAAGACCTTGTGTTCAGGCTAAAAAGAGGATCAGGACTCATCAATAACAGAGACGGCGTTGTTTTCAAGAATATTCTTGCCGCATATACCCACATTCATGCGCTGGGAACTCCCCTCTGGGCTGAAGCCATGATAAGAAATGCCATCAAATACAGGGATAATAAAAAAGCAGAGCCGGCATCTTTGTGAAGAGGCCGGCCCTTAATAACTCTTCTGTCTGTAATTTAAGTTACTTCTTTGGATGACACTTTACGCAGGTCGTAGGAGCTGCCTTTGAATTATTTTTCTTGTTGAAATCCTTGTGACAGCCCTGGCAGTTATCATGAAGGGCTTCGGCATGATACTCGCGGGCTTCTTTCTTTGAAAGCTTCGGGGCATCTTTTCCTTTTGGCTTCTCGCCAAGTTTCTTATGACACTCGACGCAGCTCTGAACCTTGTCGGTTGCTTTAAGATTTGCCAGAGGCTTGCCTTTTGCGTCATGATGGCAATCCCCGCAAGCAGTCTTGTACTCTTCGGCATGCTTCTTGTGTGTAAACTGAACGATACCCTTTTCGTGTTTTTCATATCCCTTTGTTTCCATCTTGATTACATCAGGGACTGTCGTTCCAGCAAAAATAGCTGCTGAAAGAAAAAGGGTTGCAATTCCAATAACCGACATCACCAACAATAATGACTTGATTTTCATAAATTCCGTTTACCCCCCTTTCAAGCTTTAATTAACTCCAAAAAATAAATACCGTTACCGACTCTGTTTTTCCGTCTATTTTTATCAATACCTAAAAAATCTGTCAATTTGTTTTTTCCGGCTCAGTCTCCCGTTTTTTTCTCCTTCTTTTTACCAAAAAACATGGCGCCGATGATGCTGATTTCATACAGAATTATCAGCGGAATACCCATAAGAATCTGAGAAACAACATCAGGAGGTGTTAAAATGGCAGCGACTATAAAAGAAAGCAGAATCGCATATTTTCTGTTCTTTCTTAAAAAATCGACCGTAACTATACCAAGCTTTGCCAGAAAAATTATAACAAGAGGAAGCTCAAAAATAAGCCCGAATGCAAGGAGCATTTTCGAAGCAAAACTTAAATACTCCTTCATGGAAAGCAGGGGTTGTATAACGTCTGTGGCAAAACTTAAAAAAAACCTGATACCGAAAGGAAAAACAATAAAAAAACAGAAAAGCGCACCGCCAACGAAAAAAAGGACGGATAATAAAACTATCGGAACAAGGTAACGCCTTTCCTTTTGGTACAGTCCAGGAGCCACAAACACCCAGAACTGGTAAATAATAACCGGGGAACCCAAAATTACGCCAACAAGGAAAGAGACTTTCATGTATGTAAAAAAAGCTTCTGGAAGACCCGTAAAGATGATTTTATCCCCGGCTCTCATTTCCCGGACAAGAGGAAGCGTCAGAATTTCAAACAATTTTTCCTTGAACCCGTATGCTATTACAAACCCTATACCAATTGCGATAAAGCAGATTACAAGGCGTTTTCTGAGTTCTTCCAGATGGGCGGTGAAAGGAATTTTATCATCCTCTTTCATCTTTAGCGGATCCTTTTGAAGCTTCTTTTTCTACATCGCTGTTGTTATCAACGGGAACAGATTCTGTTTTGTCAATTTCCTGTCCGTGCACAATTTCTGCCTTATC
>JAHJQU010000379.1 GCA_018819005.1 Pseudomonadota bacterium
CACAAGCACGGTCTTTTGGGTGATGCCATGAAGGAGTTTGAAAAAGCGGAAGAGCTTGGCTGTGAATCAGGCCGGTATATTAACGAGATTCGTGCGGAAAGAAAAAAAGCATGAGAGACATAATTCAAAGCATTATTGAAGAAAGCATAGAAATAAAAAAAGGTTTCATAAAGAAAAACATTGATCTGATTGTCAGAGGAGGCGAAAAAATAGCGGATTCTCTGGTTTCAGGTCATAAGATACTGATTTTCGGAAACGGTGGCAGCGCGGCAGATGCCCAGCATCTTGCCGCCGAATTTGTTAACCGCTTCAGAATTGAGCGTCCGCCTCTTGCCGCCCTTGCCCTGACGACCGACACCTCGATTTTGACCAGCATAGGAAATGACTACAGCTTCGACGATATATTCTCAAAACAGATTCTTGCCCTTGGAAGAGCGGGAGATGTCGCGATAGGAATAAGCACCAGCGGAAATTCGAAAAATGTAATAAAGGCCATAAATGCCGCAAAAAAAATCGGGATGTTTACCATTGGCTTTACAGGCCGTGGAGGCAAGCTTGCTTTATGTGCTGAAATGGTTTTTGCCGTTGAGTCCGACATAACTGCCAGGATTCAGGAAATTCATATTACATTGGGGCATATTCTCTGCGAGCTGGTTGACAGGAATCTGTTCCCCGGTAAATTTTGATGGAGTGGTAATAATGGCGCATTCTTTCAAGCCGATAGACACCGGTAAACTTAAAACCTATTCCATTTTAGACCGGAAGAGCAAGGTCTCGGCTGACGATTTCGCGGTTCCCTGGAGTAAAGGCGGATCTCTCCGGGAATTTCTGGAAAGACTTCCCGGTATCCTGGCGGGAACAGATCTCCGGGAAGTAATATCCTCCATGGCCAAAGCCTTTCTTAAAAAGAAAACCATTCTTGTCGGGATGGGAGCCCACGTCATAAAGGTCGGCCTGAACCCCGTAATAATTGATCTCATGCGGCGTGGAATTATAACGGCTGTCGCCATGAACGGGGCCGGCATTATTCATGATTCTGAAATAGCAATGGCCGGCCGGACATCTGAAGATGTAGCAGCATCTCTCGGCGACGGTTCATTCGGAATGGCGCGTGAAACAGGCGAATTTTTAAACGGGGCGATAAAGAGGGCTGAAAGGGAGTCTCTGGGGCTCGGAGAGGCGGTCGGGAAAGAGATTGCCGAAAAGGATTTTCCTTTCAGGGATAAAAGTATCCTTGCGGCAGGCGCTATGCTTGATATTCCAGTCACGGTTCATGTTGCAATAGGCACGGATATAATTCACATGCATCCCGGCTTTGATGCAGGGGCCACAGGAGTGGCGACACACAGGGATTTTCTCACCTTTGCATCGGTAGTTGCCACCCTAAACGAAGGAGTTTACCTTAATATTGGTTCTTCCGTTATTATGCCGGAAGTCTTTCTTAAAGCAACCACCCTTGCCCGAAACCTTGGTCATGATATTGATACCTTTACTGCCGTTAACATGGATTTTATCCGGCAATACCGCCCGATGACAAATGTTGTCGGGAGACCGACGGCGAAAGGCGGAAAAGGGATAAATCTCACGGGCCATCATGAAATCATGCTTCCTCTTATAGCTGCGGGAGTTATTGAAACAGTGAATGGTGAATAGGTGCGAGGGGTGAGGCGAAAGGAGAAAGCCGAATATAGAATATCGAACATCGTACATCGAATATAGAAGGGCGAAAACGAAGTACGAACAACGATCCACGAACCAGAGACCATAAACCATAAACCAGAGACCATAGCTTTGAACATTAAACAGTTCCGTTATTCATCCGACAATCTTGGCTATCTGCTTTATGCGGAAAAATCTGCTATTGCCATAGACGGAGGCGCGGTTGATCAGATATTCTCATTTGCCGGGCAAAACGATCTGAAAATTGAATATGTCACAAACACTCACTCTCATCCCGACCACACGATGGGATTAAAATCACTTCTCACCAAGACAGGCGCCGTGTACCTTGACCATAACCTGCTTCCTGCGAAAGGATTTATCGGACTGGACGGCGAAAAAATCGACGTGTATCATACTCCGGGGCATACCGATGATTCTGTTACATTTCATGTCGGCAACTTTCTTGTAACAGGGGATACTCTGTTTAACGGGACTGTCGGGAACTGCTTTTCGGGCGATCTTTTTGCCTTTTACAATTCAATAAAGATGCTCATTACATTTCCGAAGGATACAGTTGTATATGCAGGCCATGATTATGTGGAGTACTCAATGGCGTTTGCCGGAATAGTTGAGCCGGGCAACGTGGATATAAATTTCTTTTTGAAAAAATATAATCCTGAGCATGTCAGCTCAACCATTGAAGATGAGTTGAAGGTCAACCCTTATCTTCGGTTTAATGATTCAAAAATGATATCTGTTCTTAAGGCAAAAGGGCTGCCGGTTTCAACGGAGTTTGAACGCTGGGAATCGCTCATGAGCCTGGGATAGGTTATGGTTTTTAGACAGGATTAACAGAATGGACAGGATGTTGCCTGTCCGCCTGAGGCGGATCAGGCAATAAACCATCGCCTTTGGTAATGAGGCAATTCGGTGGAGAAAGAAGACCTAACCCATAAAGTGATCGGTTGCGCTTACCAGGCTCCGCGAAGCGGATACTTGTTTCGGGCCGACCTTCCGGAGCGGCCTGATGCAGTTGATCCGTCAAATCCTGTAAATCCTGTCAGATAAGTTTTTGTGTTGAGGTGCATAGTTTGTCGAATTGTATTTATGGATGCCTGGGGGGCATCCATACGAAACAGTGAGGGACCGGTTTAATTATATGCGTAGAAAAGACAGGGAAATAACCTCCAGGGGTGAGATAGAACCCATAATAAATAAAGCTTTTGTGTGCCGCCTTGCCATGGCGGATGAGAACGGGCCATATATGGTTCCGCTATCTTTTGGCTACAGAGAGGGTTCTCTTTATTTTCATTGTGCAAGAGAGGGCAAAAAGCTGGATATCCTGAAAAAAAATAACAGGGTATGTTTTGAGATTGATGCGGACCATGAGATTGTCGAGTCTGAAAAAGCCTGCAAATGGGGCATGAAATACAAAAGTGTTATAGGCTTCGGGAACGCTTTTTTTATAGAAGATATGGAGTCAAAGAAAAGAGGACTCGATATTATAATGCGCCATTATTCAGGGAGGTCTTTTGAGTTTGAGGAAGAAGAAGTGAACAGGGTCGTTATCTTTAAAGTTGAAATAGAAAGCATGACGGGGAAAGAATGTAAATAGTGAATGGTGAATAGTGAAAAGAAAAAAGGCATTAGGTAGATAGGCTGAAGGCTGAAGTTACTAATCCGCCAAACAGTATGGCGGACAGCCTAAAAACCTTCAGACTATATAACCAGAAACCAGAAACAAATATTTTATGAATATAGTCGATTTTGTAAAAGATAAGGCTGAAAAGCTTTTTGACGGGGCAAAGGGAAGCCATGACTGGGAGCACACCATAAGGGTTTATGGCCTGTGCGAACGTATAGGCCAGGCGGAGAAGGCCGACATGGATGTGCTGCGTGTCGCAGCTTATCTGCATGATATAGGAAGGGCCGACCAGGATTCTACTTTCGGAGCGGTATGTCACGCTGAAAAAGGCGCTGAAATGGCTTGGCCGATAGTTAAGGAGCTTCCTCTTTCCGAAGAACAAAAGACAAATATTATTCACTGCATCAGGGCTCATCGTTTCAGGGGAAAATGCTGGCCTGAGACTCCCGAAGCAAAAGTGCTATTCGATGCCGACAAGCTCGATGCTATCGGCGCTGTTGGCGTAGCAAGGGCATTTCTGTTTGCCGGAGAAGTTGGAGCAAGTCTGCACATTCCGGGGATGAATATTGAAGAGACAAAACCATATTCAAAAGAGGACACCGGCTTCAGGGAATTCAAGGTAAAGCTTTGCAGGATAAGGGAGAGGATCTTGACCGGAGAGGGGAGAAGGCTTGCGGATGAACGGCATGCTTTCATGGAAGAATTCTTTAAACGTTTCATAGAAGAATACGAAGGGAAGAGGTAGATCAGATGAGCATTAATATTGTTGAAAGAATTGATGACAGGGTCAAAGTAAACAATGTTCTGGTCAGTGTTTCGGACAAAAAGGGCCTTGACGCCTTTATTCCACAGCTTGTTGCGGTAAATACTGGTATCAGAATTTTTTCTACCGGCGGAACGTTTGCAAAATTAAAAGAGATTCTCGGCAACAATGCTTCGTGCTTAACCCAGGTGTCGGACTACACGGGCCAGCCTGAAACCCAGGGCGGGCTGGTCAAGACGCTCGATTTCAGGATATACCTCGGCCTTCTTACTGAAACATACAATGACTCTCACCGGGCGGATCTTGAGAGGACAAAAAGCGTTCCCATAGACATGGTGGTCGTTAACCTCTATCCTTTTAAAGCTACGATATCCAAGCAGTGTGTCACGCCTGAGGAAGCCCGAGGAAACATAGATATCGGTGGGCCGTGTATGATAAGAGCCTCGGCCAAGAATTTCCTGCGTGTGGCTTCGGTGGTTGATCCGGAGGATTACGGCAGGATCATATCCGAGCTGAAGGAAAATGATAATAAAATATCCTTAAAAAGCAGGTTCGAGCTTGCTAAAAAAGCTTTTGCTCATACCGCGGTATATGACAGAACGATCGCGGATTATCTTGCCGAAAGAACATTTGAGGAAGTCAAGGATTGCTATAAGATATGAAGAAGGAGGAGCGAATGGCAGAAGATCTCAAAAAAATGTACAAAACGATAATGGATGATCACTTTCCGCCTGCAATGGAAATTAGTTTTATCGACGGAGATAAAAGACAGACTCTTTTTTATGAAAAAATCGTCTGGACTATAGATGACGTCATAAAAGGATTGCGTTACGGGGAGAACCCGGGACAGGAGGCTGCCCTTTACAAGCTGACAAACGGAAACCTGGTTCTCGGGGAGATACAGACAATTCTGCCGGGCAATCATCTTGTGTCGGACGTCGAACTGCTTCAGTCCGGCAAGCATCCCGGCAAGACGAATCTTACCGACGCAGACAATGCCCTGAACATTCTCAGGTATTTTACGGGTCAACCCGCGGCGGTTATAGTCAAGCACAACAATCCGTGCGGAGTCGCCCTCTCCGATTTGCTTCTTGACGCGTATCTGAAAGCGAACATGGCGGACAGGGTTGCGGCCTTCGGCGGATGCATTGCGCTGAACCGGCCGGTTGATACTGAGACGGCCGAAGCAATAAACATGCAGTATGCCGAAGTGGTGGTGGCGCCTGA
>JAHJQU010000058.1 GCA_018819005.1 Pseudomonadota bacterium
GCGGCAATCGGATCGCTTTCAGGCGAATTGCACGGAGGCGCCAATATGCGCGTGATGCTCATGCTGCTGGATATCGGCAGCGTTGACCGTGTCGAAACGTATGTGAACCGGATTTTAGACGAGGGCAAATTAATTATGGGGTTAGGGCATGCGGTTTACAAGACCGATGATCCCCGGGCTCATATTTTAGCCCCCATGTCGAGACGTATGGGTGAAATGGCCGGCGATACCAGATGGTACGATATTTCAAAAGTGCTGGAGAAGAAGGGCAAAGAAGTCTTCAAGCGCCGCAAGGGGACTGATATTTACCTGAATGTTGATTTCTACAGCGCGTCTCTGTACTATTCCATGGGCATACCGGTGGACCTTTACACTCCTCTGTTTGCCATTTCACGCATCTCCGGATGGGTGGCCCATGTTCTGGAAGAGCAATTTGCAGAGGCGGCTCCCAAAGCAACCTTATATCGTCCTGAATCCGATTATGTTGGTGATTATTGCGGACCCGATTCGTGCGAATTTGTCCCCATAGATCAGCGCTGATATCAATTGCCCGGTAAACAATTTTCCGGAAGTTTCGCAAAGGTCTCGCGGGAAAAGAGGCATTATGACGACCCATCGCCCGGGTTAATCATCTGCAGTTCCGATATAAGTGCCGGCCTCTTTAAGGGCGGTTACCATCTCATCAGGAGTAATAATGGCGGCATCATAAACCACCGTGTTAATCTCCCGTGACTCCCGGAAACCATTCTTTACATCTTTTACGCCCTTCAACCCTTCCAAGGCTGATTTGCCGACATCGTATCATCCGACGTAAAACACGATTTTAGAAATAGACGGATTCCCCGGGTCAACCTTTCCAGCCCAGACTGACCCTGCAATCAGCAAAGTAATAAACACTGCAAAAAATACTTTCATCGCAAAATCTCCTTTGAAATCGTATAAACTGTTTAAAACAGGCCGTTTTAGTTAACCCGTCAGTTTTACAAAAACATAACCGCCGCCCTTAAAACCGAACGGCTTTAAAACATGATGATAGTTACTGAAAAGGCCTTTACAGAATGTTTCAAAAGTGATTTTGTACGGCCTCTCCTGCTGCTGGTCCACATCAAGAATGGTAACATCCCCGTTTGTAATATCAAAACCACCGACAGGTGAAATGTGGGGGATGTTCAATGTCCGGAGAAATGCTCCCTGGTCGAAGTGAGCGACGATGAGGCAGCCCCCCTTTGTTTCAAAATCGAGGAGCCGATTCCTCAGCTCTTTTAATACTTTTTCCGTTTGACCTGATTTTTTTGGAGCCTCAACCGTTTCAACTGCTTTATACCCAATACCATACGCATCAAGACTGCCTTTCACGATCTCTCCAAGGAGAGGAAGCGGGAGACCGCGTTTTCCGTTGTCCCCCTTTTCACTCATCCTTTCTTTCCAGTTTCCCGTCCTAACTTTTTCAAGAATATCCATCTGGCTGACCGGGACAAAGTTGTCGCCCCGCTTTTCCCTTAAGGCGTTTACGACCGAAACAACAGTAGCAACCGAGCAGGATGCCTCATGATATTGTTTCACGTGGTGCTTTAAAAGCGCGGCTTTAAGAGGATTGCCATCGGTTTGAATTGGAGCTTGGATATACTCCGCCTCTCTGCGGCCAAAAGCGCCTGTTCCCGTTATTTTGTGGAAAAAATACAGACTATAAAAAAAAGTATGTATGATGATTCTGCGAAGATTCATATGTTATCTCTGCTGTGTTGTTTCATCTTTTAGGGTCAAGTCCGCAGCTTCCTTCCGTTCAAATCGTCCATTTCCGTCGTATGTGCAAAAAGCAGAGACAGGATAGCCCAAGGTTGAAGAAACGCCGCAGGCGATGTTTTCCCGAAAAGGGTTGCTGAAGGGTTATCGTGATGAATGAATCCATATTTGGAACTTTTGTACCCTTTATGATAACATATTTCAAGAATGTATTTTGATTGGGAAGGAATCAAAAATGAATCCGATTCCATCCTTATCACGTCATAGCGTCGCCTCCAGATAGGGACGCATGGTCTTCTCGACGCGGCACACCCCGGCATAAAGCATCTTTATTGTAGTCGAGAATTTCGGCTGCTA
>JAHJQU010000380.1 GCA_018819005.1 Pseudomonadota bacterium
CAAACAAAAAATCAGAATGATTTTTTTTAATCTCAATATTATTATTGGCAATATTCAAGGCAGTCATAATCATAACTCCAAGTTGGTTCAGGCTTGTTGGAGAATCATTCAGCTGAGACTCAATCTTTCTGACTTCCTGAACGAGGAAGTCGGCAACTTCTGTTGCATGTAATGCATCAGTTTCCGCTTTAAATGTATAATGTTTTCCAAATAGTTCTATTTTTACAAGATGTTCCAATAAATAAATATCTACCTTTCTAAAACAAATAATATGGCTTCTAATTATGAGCTTCTGTAATGCCATTGAGCTTGGAAAGAAGATTATCTATCCTTGACCGAATAAGATCTCTCTCATGGAAATAGCTCTTTTCCGCTTCGATCTTCCCCTGCAGCTCCTCCTCTAACTTCATAATTTTGTTTTTAAGTTCTATGGTTATTGCTTCGTATGATTTGCAAAGTGCAACCACTTTTTCAAGTTTTTGTTCTATTTCCTCGAATTGACTCAGAATCATTTCCTTATCCAACCCTATCACCTCGTCTGTTTGAACTTTTATAATATTCCATCTATGTCAAAGTCAAGATATAATACCCGATCGCTTTTGAATTATTCCTTCAACAACCATCAAATCCTGCATGCTGTTAACACCCAATATTTCTTCGCTATCCTCACCAATAATTGCACCAACTCTTTTATTCTCTTTATATCCTATTTTAACTATATCTGTAAGATAAAATTCGCCCTGGGCATTATCGGCTTTAATTTTATTCAGTGAATATTCCAAAAAGGCCTTTTTAACGCAATATATACCTGAATTAATGGTTTTTATCCTCTTCTGATCCGCAGTGGCATCTGCTTCTTCAACAATTCCTGAAACAGATTGTTTGTCATCCATAATAATTCTTCCATACCCCTGCGGATTTTCAATTTCAGCAGCGAGTATAGATACATCCCATTTTTTTCTGATATGGTTATCATATAGTTTCGCTACCGTGCCGGAAGAAAGCAGAGGGACATCACCACAAAGGATTAAAACCTGTTCAGCATCTTCAGGAATCATTGGAAGAGCACACTTAACAGCATGTCCGGTTCCAAGCTGATTTTCTTGTAAGGCAAAAAGAACTTCATAAACATCTGATACTAATTTTTTTACCTTTTCAGCCTGTTTCCCTACAACAAGAACAATATCATTTCCGGCTATTTTTTTTGCAGTTTCAAGAACATACATTACCATGGGCTTGCCGTTAATCTCATGCAACACCTTGGCTCTGTCTGATTTCATTCGTGTTCCTAATCCAGCGGCAAGAATGATTGCTGCGAGTTTATCTTCCATCTGCATAATAATTGCCTGTATGTGAAATATGACGGCTTCGTAAAAAGTCATTCTGTCCGCCTAGGCGGATTGCACTTCATCTTTCATCATTGCAGCGTACCAGTAAGTACACTTCATTCCTCAAGATTCGTGCGCCTTGCATAATGAGCTTTTTACTTTGCCGTCTGAAATTCGACTTTTACGAGTTCATCGAATATACTTATCAATAAAAAAGGGCAACCTGTATTATAAGGCTGCCCTTTTTTAATCCTTTAAAAACGTATAAATATCAAATAAAATAGACTGGAAAATACTATCGTCTCGTTTCAGCAAGTTTTATGCGTTGCATAGCCCTTTCCAAAGCGGTCCTTACCCTGATAAAATCAATATCTTCACGGGCACCCGCCATTTCCAAACGTTCCTGGGCTCGTTTTAAAGCGGATTCTGCCCTTTCCACATCAATATCACGCCTTCTTTCAGCAGATTCAGCCAGCACAGTAACTCTGTCGGGCAGTGCCTCAGCAAATCCCCCGTTGACAAATACAAACCTTTCTTCTCCCTTAATATCCTTGTACCGGATAATCCCCACTTTCAGAGTGGTGAAAAAAGGTGTATGGCCAATTAGAACTCCAAATTCACCCAGCGAGCCTGGAGCCATAACAATTTGCGCTTCTTCGCTAACGACTGATTTTTCAGGTGTAACAACTTCAAATTTTATGTTTTCGGCCATATTATATGCCCTCACTTCTACTTTTCATCGGCCATTTGCTTTGCTTTTTCAACGGCTTCCTCTATACCTCCAACCATATAAAATGCGCGTTCGGGAAGATCATCATGCTTGCCTTCGCAAATTTCCTTGAACCCCCTTACCGTATCGGCAATTTTAACATACTTGCCTTTCATCCCGGTAAAGGTCTCAGCTACATGGAATGGCTGCGATAAAAATCTCTGGATCTTTCTAGCCCTTGATACAGTTACTTTATCCTCATCGGACAATTCTTCTATGCCGAGAATAGCGATAATATCCTGAAGCTCCTTATATTTCTGAAGAATCTGCTGAGTTATACGGGAAACCAGATAATGATCTTCGCCGATATAAGAGGCATCCAGAATTCTTGATGTTGAATCAAGCGGGTCAACAGCAGGATAAATCCCAAGTTCCGCAATCTGTCGCGATAAAACTACAGTGCCGTCCAGATGGGCAAAAGTCGTAGCAGGAGCAGGGTCTGTCAAATCGTCTGCAGGAACATAAACACATTGGACAGCTGTAATTGATCCCTTGTCGGTAGAAGTAATGCGCTCCTGAAGTTCGCCGAGGTCAACGGCAAGAGTGGGCTGGTAACCGACGGCAGATGGCATGCGTCCGAGAAGAGCCGAAACTTCCGAACCTGCCTGGGTAAACCTGAATATGTTATCAATAAAAATAAGGACATCCTGCCCTTCTATATCACGATAATATTCGGCTGCAGTTAATGCGGATAGCGCGACTCTTGCTCTTGCTCCTGGAGGTTCTGTCATCTGGCCATATATAAGAGCCGCTTTGGGAAGAACGCCGGAAACCTTCATTTCATGGTACAGGTCATTTCCTTCGCGTGTCCTTTCACCGACTCCTGCAAATACGGAAATACCACCGTGATGCATGGCGATATTATTAACCATCTCCATCATTATAACTGTTTTACCGACTCCGGCGCCTCCGAACATACCCATTTTCCCGCCTCTCGGAAACGGTACCAGCAGGTCTATAACTTTTACACCTGTCTCAAGAACACGAACGGTTGTATCCTGTTCCGTAAATTTGGGCGCTAACCGGTGAATCGGCATCATTTTTTCATGACTTACCGGCCCAAGCCCGTCTACCGGACGTCCTACAACATTCAAAACCCTTCCAAGTCCGGCCGGACCAACCGGCATCATAATAGGTTTTCCGGTATCCTTGACTGACATGCCCCTTACCAATCCATCAGTTACATCCATCGCGATTGATCGAATGACATTGTCACCAAGATGCTGGGCAACTTCCACCACAAGATTATCCTGCTCATTATTTATGGCAGGATTGCTGATCAGAAGTGCGGTAAGAATGTTTGGAAGCTTTCCTTCTTCAAACTCCACGTCAACAACAGGCCCCATAACCTGCTTTATTTTACCAATGTTTTCTACCATCTATAGACCTCCTATCAAAACTGAATGCGGTATTTTCAATTCTTACCCTTTAAGCGCCTCCGCTCCACCTACAATATCCATAAGATCTGCAGTGATGGAAGCCTGCCGAGCCTTGTTGTATGCCAGAGTAAGACTATTAATCATATCGTTACAAGCCTTTGTTGCATTGTTCATCGCGGCCATTCTCGCAGCATGCTCGCTTGTTGATGTCTCCAAAAGAGCGCTGTAAATCTGAACATAGATATTTCTCGGAAGCATTTCATCAAGCAATTCGGATGGTGAAGGTTCGCATATGTGCTCAGCAAGAAATTTTTTTTCAGCCTCTTTGCTCTTCTCAGCAGCTTCAATAGGTGGAATCGGAAGAAGCTTTTTTATCACGGGCAATTGTTTGGCCACACTTTTAAATTCAGAATATATCACATATACTTCATCATACTCATTATCCAGGTATCTATCAATCAGCTTTCTGCCTGCCTTAACAGCCACATTAAACCCGAATCTGCCGCCGACAATACCAACATGTTCGCTTGCAATTTCCAAATTCTTTTTTCTGCACCAGTCCCGGCCTTTCTTACCAAAACATGCAAAAGAAACCTTGATATCCGACTTTGATTTCTCTTTTAAAAATGATTCGGCCTTTAACATAAGATTTGAATTGAACCCACCGCACAATCCTCTGTCTGAAGTGCAAAGAAGGATATTTATTTTTGAAATCTTTTCACGCACCGCCAGCAACTGATTTGCTTCATTTCCACCTCGCTCCGCAAGACTACCGAGAACCTCTGCAAATTTGCTCGCATAAGGCCGAAAACCGATCATGCTGGATTGCGCGCCACGAAGTTTGGAAGCGGCCACCATGTTCATGGCTTTTGTAATCTGCTTTGTCTTTTTTACTGCGCCTATTTTTGTTTTGACGTCTTTTAACGTAGCCATTCAACTCAACCCTTATATATTCACAAATTACAAGATTATTATAAAAAGTCCGGGCCGATATTATTTAATCGTATCCTTGAATTCCTCATCGAAAGCGTTCAAGGCATCCGTCATAAGTTTATCGAGTTCATCACTGATAACTTTCTTATCGGCAAGTTCTTTAAATATTTGTGGATATCTATCGGCAATAAATGCAAAAAGTCCCGCCTCATATTTGGCAAGAACACTTACCGGATACTTATCAAGAAAGCCTCTTGTTCCGGCATAAAGTATTGTTGCCTGCTTCTCCATCGAGAGTGGCTTATACTGAGGCTGCTTTAATATCTCGACAAGCCTTGCTCCTCGTGTAAGCTGTCTTTGTGTCGCCTTGTCAAGGTCGCTTCCAAAAGCCGCAAATGCTTCAAGTTCACGGTACTGGGCAAGATCCAGGCGGAGGCTGCCCGCAACCTGTTTCATTGCTTTAACTTGAGCCGCACCACCGACACGAGATACTGAAAGACCTACGTTGATGGCAGGACGAACACCGGCAAAGAACAGACTGGGTTCAAGATAAATCTGCCCGTCTGTAATCGAAATAACATTTGTCGGAATGTATGCGGAAACGTCGCCTGCCTGAGTCTCGATAATCGGAAGAGCGGTAAGCGAGCCCGCACCGAGCTCGTCATTAAGCTTTGCGGAACGCTCAAGAAGCCGGGAATGGTTATAGAAAATATCACCAGGATAGGCTTCACGACCGGGCGGGCGTCTCAAAAGAAGAGACACCTGACGATATGCAACTGCCTGCTTTGAAAGGTCGTCATATATGATTAATGAATGCTGGCCTTTATCACGGAAATATTCTCCCATGGCGCATCCGGCATACGGAGCGACATACTGAAGTGTAGCAGGATCGCTTGCACATGCCGCAACAACCGTAGTATATTCCATTGCTCCGTGTTTTTCGAGAACGGCAACAACCTGGGCAACTGTTGATTTCTTCTGACCGCATGCGACATAAATACAATAAACATCCTGCCCTTTCTGGCTCAGGATTGAATCTATCGCAATCGCAGTCTTCCCTATCTGGCGGTCACCAATTATAAGTTCACGCTGCCCACGGCCTACCGGAGTCATTGCATCAATAGCTTTAAGGCCGGTCAGCATCGACTCGTGAACGCTCTTTCTGGCGATAACACCAGGCGCAACCATTTCAACCCTTCTAAACTCTTTCGCATCAATCGGGCCTTTTCCGTCGATTGGCTCTCCGACGGCAGAGACAACACGACCCAGAACAGCTTCGCCTACCGGAACCTGGGCAATACGACCTGTGCGTTTAACGACATCACCCTCTTTTATGTGGGTAACTTCGCCCATAACGGCAATGCCCACATTGTCTTCTTCAAGGTTAAGCACAAGACCCAAAATGCCGCCGGGAAATTCAACAAGCTCCAATGCCATGACTTTTTCAAGTCCGTAAACCCTGGCAATTCCATCGCCAACAGACAAGACAACACCGGTTTCGCTCAGCTCAACCTTCTTGTCATAATCGGCAATCTGACCTTTAATTATTTGACTTATTTCTTCAGCTCTTAATTCCATTAGACACTCTCACCCCTTTTTAAAGATTCTCTCATATTGAGTAATTGTGTTTTGATGCTACCATCCAAAACAAGATCGCCTATTCTTGAAACTACCCCCCCGATAAGACTTTGGTCAACCTTAACATCCAGAACAATATCTTTACCTGTCATCTTTGACAGGGTAGCATGGATCTTTTCAACGGTTTCGGCAGAAATTTCAGTTGCCGAAACCAGGCTGGCCCGCGCAACATTTTTGAGTTCATCAGCCAGCTTCTGATAGAATTCGTTGATAGTACCAAGAAACCCTATTCGGCCCTTATCAAACAACAGAAAGAGGAAAGACTTCATGGCCTTTGAAAGGTTCAGCTTTTCAATTACCAGCTGCAAAACTTTTTTACGTGCAACAGCATTATAAAGAGGATTTGTGAGCGCGAGTTCAAGCCCTTTTTCATTTGCAACAAGCTTCGCAATCGTATCCAGTTCCTGCTTATAGATCTCGGCGTTTCCGTCATCTTTACCGAGAAGCAGAAGTGCTCTGGCATAACGCCTTGAAATAGCTAAATTTTTCACTATGCCACCACCTTCTCTAAATATTCACTTACCAGTTTTTCCTGATCTTTTCCGGTTATATTCCTTTTAATAATCTCTTCTGCCATAACAAGAGCCTTTTCAACTACTTCTTCCTTCAGCTTTGATCTTGCCAGCTTGAATTCATGCTCAATGTTTCTCCGAGCCTGTTCTTCCAATTTCAAGGCCGCATCACCGGCAGCATCGAGTATTCTTTTCTTTGCCTCGTTTCCCTGTTTTATATATTCTACAACAATCTTTTCAGCCTCTTTATCAAGCAGAGAGAGTCTCTCATTGTATTGCGCAAGATTCTTTTCAGCCTCAAGCTTTTTTGTTTCCAAATCATTCAGCTGCTCTCTAATGCCTTTAATACGGTCATTGAGGGCATTTGAAGCCGGCTTTCGTAAAAGAATTATGAGGCCGATTGCCAGAACGGCAAAATTCATAACACGATAGGTATCTGTATTAATCCACCCTTTAGTTCCGCCGCCCTCACCTCCGGATGAACAAAAAGCCGGGACTGTAAGGAAAAGCAACCCGGCCATAATAACAATAACTAACCCTGCGAATCGATTCCTGCTGACAAAAGGCAATTTCATTAAAAAACCCTCCCCAGAATTTTTTGGCCAATTGCATTAGCAAATACATCAACTTCATTTTGCAAAGAGATTCTGACATTCTCAGCTTCCGTTGCAATCTTATCACGCATTTGAGCAAGATCGTCCTGGGCTTTTTTATTTATCTTTTCCAATAGCTGTTTTTCCTCATTCTGGGCTGCAGACAGCAGTAATTCCTTTTCAATCTGCCCTTTTGATCTCGCATCTTTAATTCCTGATGTAAAAGCATCTTCTTTTTCTTGAGCGTTTATGTTTAAATTTTCAATACCTTGCTCAAGGCCTTCGACCTTTTCCTTTCTTTCCAGGAGTACTTTGCGGATTGGCTTGTATAGGACAATATTCAATGCCCAGATCAGGAATAGGAAATTGGCGATCTGCATAAAAACCGATACATCAACTTTAATCATAAAGGACCCTCCATCGCTGAAATTGATGCAATATTTATTGTATAAAGATGGGTAAAATCTGGGGGTCTATAACACCAGTACAAACAACTTGTCAAAGGTTTTTTAAAAATATTTTTACCAATGAAAAAGCTGTCGAATATTAATGCTTACCTCCTGAGATATTGATATAAATCATTTAAATAGGAATCTTCGCATGCTTATGTTCAGCAGGATGCCTATGCTTATCATGGTCGCAACTATTGACGACCCACCATAGCTTACGAACGGCAAAGTCACACCGACCACAGGCATCAGTCCCATGGCCATTCCAATATTTACAATCACCTCCCATGACAACATCGCTGTAATTCCGAAAGAGAGTATAGTTCCAAAAGTATCCCTGCATCCATATGTTATTTTGAGTCCCCATACAACCAGCATGAAGAAAAGAAGCAGCAGAACCAATGAACCGATAAAGCCCCACTCTTCAGCAAGTACGGAAAATATGAAGTCCGTATGCTGCTCAGGTAAAAAGGAAAGGGCGCTTTGAGTTCCTTTGAGAAATCCTTTACCTGAAATCATTCCGGAACCTATGGCTATCTTTGACTGAATAATGTGGTATCCTGCGCCAAGAGGATCATGATCAGGATTTAAGAATGTAAGTATCCTCTGTTTCTGGTAATTCTTCAGAAAAAACCAGACAAGTGGAATTGTGACTGCACCTGCAGATACAAGATATATAAAAGCCTTTCTTTCGATTTTTACAAACAGAGACATTGATGCGGCTATCAGAAAAATCATCATGGCCGTTCCAAGATCGGGTTGCAGGACTATCAGTATGAAAGGGGCTATACACAATAAAAAAGGTACAAACAAACCGGTAAAGGACAAGCCTTTACTGCTTGCTGCTCTTGAATAATATCTTGCAAGAACAATGATAACAGCAAGCTTTGCGAATTCGGATGGTTGAAATGAAACGGGGCCAACCATTAACCAGCGCCTTGATCCGCCGGCATATTTCCCTAATAATGGAACAAACAACAGAAGCAAAATAATTAAACAATATAAAGCTATGGCCCACCTGTCCAATGCCTTATAATTAAACAGAAAGGAACAAATCATTGCTGTAAAGCCGACGCAATACCATACAATTTGCTTTAAATAGATAGCCTCATTGGGAACTGATTTCCCTGCTGTAACAGCACTGTAAAGAGTCATGATTCCCAGCAACGAAATAGCTGAAGTTATGCCGATAAGTCCCCAGTCAAAATTTTGAACAAGCCTGCGATCTATCATTTTATATTCAATAATCCTGTTTTATTTTTTAGCGATTTTGAAAAGTAACTACTCAGGTTGTCTATACTGTAAGCGGTTAGGTTGTAGCTTTTTAGGCCGTAGGCTTTTAGCTAAAAGCCTACAGTCTAACAGCCCACAGCCTATCCACCCGGAGCAGTTCTTGAAAAAAGCCGAAGCCGTCAATACTCATCATTAACGGCATCTGATACAACTTTTGGTTCCGTACCATTGTCATCAATTTCAGCTTCCGGACTTAAATAGCATTTTACAAGCTCCCTTGCTACAGGGCCGGCAGCGCTTGAACCGTGTCCGCCATGTTCAATAATCACAGATATGGCAATCTTAGGATCGGAAGAAGGAGCATACGAGACGAACCATGCATGCGGTTTAAAATGGTCGGGGAGTTTTCTTTCGTAGCTCGTTTCATTTTCCTTTCTTCCGACGATCTGTGCCGTTCCTGTTTTACCGGACATCTCGATTCCTCCGCCGGGACGGGCTATCCATGCAGTCCCATAATCCTTATTGACCACCTCCCACAACCCTTTCTTAACAATATTCAATGTGCTCTGGCTGGCTGGCAGATTGCCGACTGTTTCAGTTTCACCATTCAATATGTTTTGCCCGCCCGGGGTTTCGATTCTTTTCATGACATAAGGTTTAACTCTTTTTCCTCCGTTAGCTATTGCAGATGTCAATACCAGCATCTGAACGGGCGTAGCCAGATTATAGCCCTGTCCTATAACGGCAGAAAGCGTCTCGCCACTGCTCCAGGATGATCCGAAACGCTTCTTCTTCCAGATGGCCGACGGAACCAATCCTTTACCCTCCTGTTCAAGGCCGATACCGGTCGGGGCCCCAAGCCCGCAACCCTTTGCATACCAGGCGAGTTTATCAATATCAAGCCGCAGCCCTACATTATAAAAGAATACGTCACAGGATTCTGCCAGCGCTCTGACGACATTAACCGAACCATGCCCTCCCTTTTTCCAGCATCTGAATTCCCGGTTCCCGTATTTTATATAGCCGGGACAGTAAAAAGAAGTGTTAACGTCTATAACCTTTTCTTCAAGTGCCGCAATTGCCGTAACAATTTTATAAGTTGAGGCCGGGGGATATTCTCCTTTAACGGCTTTATTTTCCATCGGCCTGTTTGGCTGTGAAATAAGATCATTCCACTCATCATGTGTCAGGCCATAAACAAATCCGTTAGGATCAAAAGCCGGATTGCTTGCCATCGCAAGTACCTGCCCGGAAGAAGGTTCCATTGCAATAACAGCTCCGGCTCTATCTTTTAAAAGCTCTTCAACCTTCCTTTGAAGCCGCTGATCGATTGTAAGATATATATTGTTCCCGGGTTCTGCATCGATATTTTCCAGAACCCTGACTACCTGACCCGTAACATTCACTTCAACCTGGCGTCCGCCCCGTTTTCCCTTTAAATATTTTTCAAATTCTCTTTCTATACCAAACCTGCCTACAAAGTCGCCGGGTTTATATTCAGGATATTTCCCCCCCTTAAGCTCGCTCGAATTTATTTCACTCAAATATCCTATCAGGTGAGCAGCGCTGTGCCGATGCAAATAATATCTTCTTGGCCGGACATCTACTGAAATTCCAGGGAGGTCATATTTATGCGCCTCAACCAATGCAAGAGCGTCCCTCCCTATGTCCTGTTTCAGTAAAACCGGCCTGAATGAAGACGCTCCCTTTATGTTTCTGACCTTTGCCATCAATTCTTCGGCAGAGACATTCAGATACTTAGACAGAATACCAATTATTGACTCAACGGGCTTAGCATCATTCAGTATTATGCTCAGATTAAATGACGGACGGTTATCTACAAGCAATGCTCCGTTGCGGTCGAAAACAAACCCCCGCTGGGATTGGATGGTTTGCAATCGTATACAGTTGTTTTCAGAAAGCCGTCTGAACTCTTCACCCTCCAGAATCTGAAGATAAAACAACCGTAAGAGAAGGACAATAAATGCAGCGGTAACAAGAGACATGACCACTGATAAACGAAGCCTGAACCATTCACTGTCCGTAGTTCTGATGAATTTATGCATCGTTTTTTAAAAGCAATGTCTGTGCCCTTTTTGCTCTGAGGGCTGCATGTTAAACCAACTGTCCCAGATGCTGTGTGTAAATTTCAAAAGCATTATACAAACAGAGCCCGTAATCAATGCCCATATTATCTGTTCCGCAACAACGCTGTAAATATCAGAGTAATGAAAGGAACCGGAATTA
>JAHJQU010000381.1 GCA_018819005.1 Pseudomonadota bacterium
CAACATGCGGATGAAAATTAAAATTATTGAAACTCATTGTAATCCTTTCATTGTGTGTTCCTGAAAATAAAAAAAGCCCCGGATGTATTCCGGGGCTTACAATTTAATCATTTTAATCCAGGAACAGCGTTTATTGGCGCGTTAATTAACAGCTCTTTTGCACAATGTCAAGATATCTTTTATTTAATCATTTTTTTAACAGAATCATCCTTGATGGTCTCGTAAAAAGTCGGAATTTCCGATTTTCGTAATTGTAACTTATTGAAATTGTTGAGTCACAAATTTCAAAAAAGGTGTTTTTTGGAATTTTTTACGAGAGCATCATCCTTAACGGATTCGTAAAAAGTCCGGGGGTTACTTTTTTTGCCGTTCCCGCGGAAGCGGGGCACATAGTGAAGCACCAGCGCTATCCAGTCTTTTTAAGTGTTTCTGGACTCCCGTTTTCACGGGAGTGACGATTTTGAACTTTTTACAAGAGGATCATCCTTGTCTCTGTTCAAAGGCTGTGAATTGCGTTCCGGACTTTTTTCTGCGAATATTCTCCCGATACAAGGGTGCCTTTTTTCAGTTTATTAATCTTATCCGTATAAGATGGTTTTTCTTTCTGATAGATAATTCCTATCGGGATTTTATCACCCCACATCCTTGAGCGTTCCATTGCCTTGTTGAAATCATCAGGAATATATCCTTCTTCAAACAGATCATGCACACGCTTTTTGTACCAGTCGAACGTATTGACATGATTAAAGGATACACAGGGTTGAAGTATATCGATAAGGCTGAATCCTTTATGTTTAATCCCTTCCTGAATAATTTTGCTTAAGTGTTCGGGTTTCCCCGAAAAGCTCCTTGCCACAAATCCGGCGCCAAGTGCCAGGGCAACAGAAAGCGGATTAAATGTTTCGCTTAAAACGCCATCGCTCTGTATTTTGGTGATCATCCCTTCATCTGAAGTCGGGGAAGCCTGGCCTTTTGTAAGGCCATAAACTTTGTTGTTATGCACAAGAACAGTGAGGTCAATATTGCGCCTGACTGCGTGCATGAAATGATTTCCGCCTTCCCCGTAGCAGTCTCCGTCGCCGGAGTTGACGAGTATGGTAAGTTTGTGATTAGCGATCTTGGCTCCTGTCGCAATGGGAAGCGCCCTTCCATGCAGGGCATGAAAAAGATTGCATTTAAGATAATGGGGTGTCTTCGCCGCCTGTCCTATCCCTGAAATTATCAGAATTTTTTCAGGAGGAATCCCCTGTGCTGCAAGAGCATCCTTCATGGCAGCAAGAATTCCGAAATTACCGCAACCCGGACACCACTTGTTCTCAACATCTGAATCATAATCTTTTACGCTTACCATAGTTACCTCATATATTTTTTGATTACATCGGCTATCTCTATCGGATAAAAGGGTCTTCCGTCATATTTCAGAACAGCCCCTGAATATGAGAGGGCCGTTTGCTCCTTAATCAGCCTGCCAAGCTGCGCCGTGCTGTTTTGCTCCACCATATAAAATTTTTCGCATGCCATAAATGCCTTCTTTGCCGCAGCCGCCGGAAAAGGCCATAAATCGTTAAAATTGACACATCCTGCGCTGATTTTTTCTCTCCTCAATATATCAACAGCCTCTCTTATTGCTCCTTTTGTAGACCCCCAGCCTGCGAGAAGTATTTTTGATCTGGGGAAATATGTTTCAGGCGGATTCATCTCGGAAAGCATTTTTACGATTTTCGCATTTCTCTTGTTTAACATGTCAATCCTGATCTGTGCCGACTCACTCGTATGCCCGTCCTCTTTGTGTTCATTTCCCGACACCATTACTATAGCTTTGCCGTTGCAGGGAACAGCCCTCGGAGAGATTCCGGATTTTGTTAAGGCATATCTTTTATATTCAGCAGGGTTTTTCAGATCGGAATCCCCGACAATAAATCTTTTTACTTTCCCCGGCACTTTTAAAGCCTTTTCGGCAATAAAAAGGGAATCATTCAGGTACTGGTCCACAAGTATAATTGCCGGAACCTGATATTTATCTGAAAGATGAAATGCCCTTGAAGTTGTTTCAAAAGCTTCAGCAGGCGAACCGGGGGCAAAAACAAATCTTGGAAATTCGTCCTGTGATGCATTGATCACAAACAGAAGATCAGCCTGGGCGGTTCTGGTCGCCATACCTGTTGCAGGCCCGGGCCTCTGTGCATTCACGATTACAATCGGAGTTTCAGTAATGCCTGATAAACCAAGCCCTTCAGTCATAAGACAAAATCCGCCCCCTGAAGTTGCAGTCATGGCTCTTGCCCCGGCAAATGAGGCTCCTATAGCCATATTAACTGCGGCTATCTCATCTTCAGCCTGTTCGACCACCAAGGGAAAGTCATTTGCAACGGATGCAAGATGGGCCATAATGCCGGTTGCCGGAGACATGGGATAAAAGGAAGCAAAGCGGCAATCCGCAGCAAGGGCGCCAAGGGCTATCGCCCTGGATCCATCAATAAGGATACCCCTTGGTTTGGAAGCTTTCCATTTGAACGCAAATTTAAACGAAATTTTCTCGACAGATTCATATCCAGCCTTTGCAGCATTAAGGTTTTTTTCA
>JAHJQU010000382.1 GCA_018819005.1 Pseudomonadota bacterium
AACCGGATGAATCAAAAATAATTCATTGTGGGTGACCTCATGAGATCGTATTTTTACGCAGCCTCGCCCTTTCGATATAGAATTTTATTTTTATGCGGTAATTTGTTCTTTCTCTATTTTCTGATAAGATATATCCGGCAGATGCGCAGCTACTTTTGCATGTTCAATTGTTATACTGACAAGATTGTCTTTTTCATCGACATCTATGTAAGCTTTATGATCGTTCATCAATATATAAATAGACAAAACGCGATGAGGGGAATGAATTGACCTGACTGGGCTACAGAATTATTTCTGAATTATTTCTTGACAGTCTTACAGATACAAGATTAAATTGACCAGAATTAAGGTTAATCTTAATAGGAGTCTTTCTATGAAAACACTCTCATTATCAGAGGCAAAAATGAAGTTCAGCGCCCTTGTGGATATTGTAAATGCAAGTGACGAGGAGGTCATCGTGACAAAAAACGGACGCCCAGCGGCGGTTATTATCAGTCCCGATGAGTATGAAAGCATCAAGGAGACAGCCCGGATCGTTTCGGATGCGGACTTGATGGCAGAGATCAGACGAGGTCTGAACGCCTTGAAGGCGAAACGGGCGAAGGTTTACACCCTTGAGGAATTATGAGGCCAGAACTTTATTCGCTGCGGATGCCGGATGAAACAGCAAACTTAATCCGGGGAATGCATCCGGAACTGAAGAAGAAAATCAAGTCAGGACTCAGGGCAATCCTGGAAGCTCCCGATACCGGCAAGCTGTTGCGCAACGAATTGGCAGGATTGCGAAGTTTTCGCGTAAGCAGATTCAGGATAATTTACCGCATTATTAAAAAAGAGGTTGAAATAGTCGCCGTTGGTCCTCGTATAAGGATATATGAAGAAACATACAGGCTGCTTCAAAAAAACAAATGAAAACTGTTATAAATTCTGACCGCTGAACAATTCAGTGCTGATATATCGTTCGCCTGTACTGGGTAAAATCACAACGATATGCTTCCCTTTAGCCTCTTCTCTCTTTGCGTAGCTCAAAGCAGCCCAGACAGCAGCTCCGGATGATATTCCGCAAAGTATGCCTTCCTTCTTTGCAAGATTTCTTGCCGTCTCAAAGGCATTGTCATTTGAAACCGTGATTATTTCATCAATAATGGATCGATCAAGCACACCCGGAACAAAACCGGCGCCAATGCCCTGAATTTTATGCGGCCCGGGCTTTCCACCCGACAATATAGGTGAATCGGCAGGTTCGACCGCTATGGCCTTAAAAGACGGGTTTTTCGACTTTATCGCCTGAGCTACACCGGTTATAGTTCCCCCCGTTCCTACACCTGCAATCAGAACATCTGCTTTTCCTTCTGTGTCGTTCCATATCTCAAGAGCCGTTGTTTCACGGTGTATTTTTGGATTTGCCGGATTATTGAACTGATCCGGCATAAAGGCTTTCTTCTCACCTGCAATTATTTCTTTTGCCTTTTCAATTGCTCCGCGCATTCCGGATGCGCCCGGAGTCAGGACAAGCTCCGCACCAAGATGTTTTAAGATTTTTCTTCTCTCGATGCTCAATGTTTCGGGCATGGTGAGGCATACCCTGTAACCCTTTTCAGCGCAGATGAAGGCAAGGGCAATTCCTGTGTTTCCGCTTGTCGGCTCAACAATAAGCGTGTTTGAATCAATAAGTCCTTCCGCTTCGGCAGCTTCAATCATTGAAGCCGCAATCCGGTCTTTAACGCTCCCCAGTGGATTGAAAAACTCAAGCTTCGCAAATATATCGGCGTCGAGCCCTTCGGCAATTTTATTCAGACGTACAAGCGGCGTTGAACCGATTGTCATGCTTATGCCCTGGAATACTTTCATATTTCACCTATTTTTTAGTATCAAACAGTTAATCCACGGCTCTTTTTGTACATCAAACGAGGTGTTTCCATGATAACAGTCGTATCGGGCGGAACCGATTCCGTTATCCAGACATTTCCTCCGATAACAGATCGGGTGCCTATTACGGTATCCCCTCCAAGAATAGTTGTCCCGGAATAGATGATCACTTCGTCTTCAATTGTTGGATGTCTTTTCTTGCCTCTGAGAAGTTCACCTGCATCTTTAGGAAGTGAAAGAGCGCCCAAAGTCACCCCCTGGTAGATCCTGACATTATTACCGATGATTGATGTTTCACCTATGACGACGCCCGTCCCGTGGTCTATGACAAAACTCTCCCCGATTTCGGCGCCGGGATGGATATCTATGCCGGTAATGTTGTGTGCATATTCAGTCATTATACGTGGAAGAAGGGGAACACCGCTTTTGAAAAGAACGTGAGCCAGCCGGTAAACCGTTATTGCGAACAGGCCTGGATAACTGAAGATAATCTCATCGAAACTTTTTGCGGCAGGGTCTCCCTCGTATGCAGCTTTTACATCTGCTGCAAGCACTTTGCGGACAGTCGGAATAGCCTCCAGAAATTCAAGCGCAATTTTATTTCCACGGTCGGCGCAATCGCTGCATTCCTGACTGTATCTGAAACAATCGTGCCTGATGCAGTTCGAAATCTGCTCAGAAACCATGTCGAAAAGAACCGACACAGCTTGTCCCATGCTGTATTTTAAATTGACAGGATCAATTCTTTCTTTTGAGAAAAAACCGGGAAAAAGAATCTCTCTTGCCTTGTTGATTATAGCGACAACCGAATCCTTTGAAGGGATAGGATCATAATCAATATGGTTGTAGCATTCCTTGTCGTCGCAACCCCTGATAATTTTTTCAGCTATTTCGGGAAGCATGTCTCTTACTCTTGTAAATGATTCGGCTTCCGTTTTGCATGTTTCTCTGAATTTTAATGTTTTTTCGTCCATTTGCTTCTCCGGATATTTGAAGGTCTCCTGCCCTGAATTAAAAAAAGCAGGGCACTTTGATATTTATATTTATATCAAAAAACAATTCTTGTCAAAACGCCTGTAATATAATTGCTTTTTTTCAACTTTATTGCATTTTTCACACACCATATGACTTCATCATTAGCCTCAAATAATGATACCTTCGTAAAAAACCATTCTTGTCATTGGGAAAGTAAAAGTGTGCCATCCGCCCACTGTCAACCGCCCTCTTGACGGTTGTTTTTTAAGCATGTAAGGTGATCATGTTTTCATCTCCTTTGTAAAAGTATCAGGGACATCTCCAATGATCGCCCCAAAACAAAAAGATTGGTCACGGTTTTCTATTCAACAGAAGGAGAAGCATATGACCTCGTTCAATTTTCTTCTTGTCGATGATGAAAAGCCGTTTATTGAAACTCTCGCCCAACGCCTGCGCCAAAGGGGGTTTACGGTGGACTGTGCTTTTTCCGGGTCGGAGGCGATGAATCTACTGGAAAAGAACGACACCGTTGATGTCGTTGTTCTCGATGTCAAAATGCCTGATCTCGACGGCATTAAAATGGTTGAAACACTCAAGAAAAAGCACCCTCTTATGGAAGTCATAATGCTCACGGGCCACGCCTCAATTCATTCTGCCATCGAAGCGTTGAAGTTCGGCGCCTTTGATTATCTGACGAAACCGTGCGATTTAAATAATCTCATTTCCAAGGCAAAACAAGCCGCTTCAAGGAAAAAAGAACGCGAGGCTAAAATCCTAGATGTAAGGATAAAACTGTACCTCTCAGAACGAGAACGAGACAAATTGATATCCAACATCTTGGAAACATGAAAAAATTGCGGGAGTTTGTTCGCGGCAGGACCGCGGGTTACCCAGCACTCTCCGAATAGATCCAGACATGCGACTAATGCTCCGGGCCCCTGCCTCAGGTGATGGGGAACAGGGCAATAGGGTCAGGCCAAGATAATTCATTATAATCATTATCACAATCAATAAATTCGGGAGGAAGGAAACAACAAAATGAACACAGAATTATTAGCACCTTGCGGTCTGTATTGTGGCGTTTGCGG
>JAHJQU010000383.1 GCA_018819005.1 Pseudomonadota bacterium
ACTAACATTCTTTCAACTTCGGCGCGTTGTAACTGATTATCTGTTACCGTGGACATTTCAGCCTTAAAGGTAAGAGCCCACATCATAACTATTCCGAGAGTCCACCATGCTATCTGCCATGACCAGAGAGGCGGGAATCCTGCGAAAGAAAAGGCCGAATTACCAAGAATACAAGCAGGTCCGATTGCGAAGAAATACCATAGAGGAACTACAAATTTCATCGCATTTCGCCATGCCCGGCCCGATTCGCTTGGCGAATCAATGCTGTCAAGGAACGTCCTGACCTCATGCTGGCGTTTTATCGTCTCTTCCGAATCCTTGATTCCAAGCCCTTTGCAGATATATGCCACTACAAGGCCTACAAAAGTCCCCCAGAATGCGCAGTGCATTGAAAGCGGATTAGGCCACACAGAGTAGGTCAGATATACTGCAAGCATGCCGGATCCAACGCCAAGAACGGCGCCAATTGACGGGAATCTGAAGCCCCAGATTACACCCAAGAGAAGAACATACATAACAAACCCAAATGCCGTGGCAAGAGCTCCAAGTATAACAAGAGCAGCTTTTGAAGTCAGACCAACAGCAAGAGCGCCTATGGTAAGAAGAGTCGCAAACAACCTGTTCATCCAGACCTGTTCGGTATCGCTTGCTTCCTGTTTTTTTATGTATCTCCAGTAAATGTCTCTTAACAGTATGGTTCCGCCGGTACCGATATATGGAGCCGCGGTTGAATGAATCGCAGCTATGGCTCCAAGAAAAACAAGACCAAGCATAAAGGGCGGGAGGAATTCATGCATAAGAGTTGGTACGAGAGTGGCCTGGTTTACAGTCAGAAAGGCCGGAACTCCGGCAACCTGAAGGAGTTTTCCGCCCATGCCCTGAAAGGCTGTAAAATAAAACAGAGCAAAACCTACCACGAATGTGGACATGAATGTCTGCTGCCATGCAAGCGGCTTCGGGGATTTGAGGCCGAAATTCCAGAGTGTGAATGCCGGAGAAGATTGAATGCCCATAAGAGCAAACATATAGGTAAGAATCATTACGGCAGTCCACGCACTTTCGCCTTTTGCGCCTCCGAGACCGAAATTGATAACTCTCGGAACTTCAAGAAATTTTTTGTCGATCCCTTTTAAACTTTCCGAAAAACCACTCCATCCTCCGAATTCAGGCCGGGTAATAACAAAATACCCCAAAATTATTATACCTGAAACAAGAAGAATAAATTGTAATACCCCTACCCATGTGGCGGCTTTTAAACCGCCGGAGCAAACGTAGAACCATACGATAAATGCCATGAAAATAGCGCCGAAAGTAACCGGCACGCCGGCAGTAACATGGAACAGGGCGGCTGAAGCCATAAGCTGAACCGCGGAATAAAAGATTGAATAAAGAACTGCTGTTGCAACAACGAGAAATCGGATAACCTCGCTGTTAAAATAGTAGGCATACATGTCGCCCGGTGTTATAAATCCGTACCTTTTTCCCAGAAACCAGGTTCTTTTTGAAAAGAAAGCTCCTGTAATGGGAATTGTGAGAACATAAAAAGATGCGAAAGCATAGGCCAATCCGTCCCGCCAGATAAGGCCCGGATGACCTATAAAGGTCCATCCTGAGAATGATGCTGCTGTTGCCGCAAGCAGAAACGCTAAAAAGGGAATCGATCTTCCGGCAATAGCATATCCCTGGGATGTTTTTTCGGTAAAAAACCCCTTTATTCCCATATAAAAACAAAATACAATATAAAGTCCAAGCATTATGTAAACCCAAGTGGTTCCACTCATTTTTTTACCTCCTATGACATATTGTCAATAATGTTGACCGGCTGCCCGGAAACAAAAAATACATCTTAACTATAAATTCAAAATTATCCAAATCACCTCCTTGCAATATATTAAGTTATTAATCTATTTCTGAACCATTTTAGTAATCTCTTCAACTATCTCGGGATTTGCAAGCGTCATGACATCCCCGACATCACTTTTATTTGATATCGCTCCAAGCACGCGCCGCATGATCTTTCCCGAACGGGTTTTCGGCATATCGGGAACAATCCAGACCTTTCTCGGTTTCGCTATGGGTCCGATCTCCTTTACAAGGGCATTTATAATTTTCTTCTCAAGTTCAACGCTCGCAGTAAATCCGGGTTTCAACGCAACATAAAGATCGGGAACTACACCTTTAATGTCATCTTTGACGGGAACAACCGCTGCTTCCGCCACTTCGACAACAGTAAGGGCGGCAGATTCAAGCTCCTTTGTGCCTAGCCTGTGACCGGATACATTGATTACGTCGTCGATTCTGCCGAGAATTCTATAATAGCCGTCCTCAGCCTGCACTGCGGCATCTCCGGCAAGGTAGGGCCAATCCCGCCAATCTTTGCTTTTCGGGTTTTTACAGTATCGTTCGAAATATGTCTTCACGAAGCGATCACGGTCTCCCCATATCGTCTGGAACATGCCGGGCCACGGGTTCTGTATGCATATATTGCCCGCTTTTCCTGCTCCCTGGGGAATCACTGCTCCGTCATTATCGTAAATAATAGGATGAATTCCGGGCATGCCGGGGCCTGCGCTGCCGGGCTTCATCGGCTTGATGGCAGGCAGTGTGCTGCAGAGGAAACCGCCGTTCTCCGTCTGCCACCAGGTATCGACAATGGCCGCCTCGCCCTTGCCGACTTCGTTATAATACCATTTCCAAACTTCCGGCTCGATCGGCTCACCCACCGTGGTCATATGCTTGAAGTGATAGTTGTATTTCTTCGGTTCGTCAGGACCAACCTTTCTGAGCCCCCTGATGGTGGTAGGCGCGGTATGGAAGATGTTCACATCCAGGTCCTGTGCGATCCTCCAGGCCCTGCCGGCGTCCGGATAGGTTGGAATGCCTTCGAAAATTACACTGGATGCAGCCAGCGCCAGAGGTCCATAGACGATGTAGGAATGACCAGTGATCCACCCGATATCGGCCATGCACCAGTAAACGTCCGTCGGATGTATATCCTGGACATATTTAGAGGTGCCGGTGACGTAGGCGAGATACCCGCCGGTGCTGTGCTGGCATCCTTTGGGCTTTCCTGTCGTGCCGCTGGTGTACATGAGGAAGAGCGGGGCTTCGGCCGGCATCTGCACGGGCTCGATCCTGGCTCCGTAAAATTTC
>JAHJQU010000384.1 GCA_018819005.1 Pseudomonadota bacterium
GCCAACAGAAATACGATTAAGGCTCATATTGCCGAACTTGTTCGAAGAGGACGGTTAAAGATGATCGGTAAAGGTAAGGGTACATGGTATAAGCTTCCGTAATGTGAGAAGTTTGCATAACTCACCCTTTTGCCCGGTAGTGCTCTGTTATCGCCTTCCTTTATAAAAGATCCGGGTGGTCGATTTATTATAAATCTTTAATCACTTCAACGAGATAATGTTCTACAGGGGCAAATTCGTCGGTTAAGACCGGAAGATCGCAATCTATTTTGTATTGCCACAGATGAGAAAGATATTTCTGCATTTCAGGGTTACTGCTTGTCATGGGCGGAGGCGAGTTTGATTTCATCGCTACGACTATCAAGTTCTGTGGTTCTTCGCCAAACTGTGGATACTGGGCGGGAAAAACATAAACCTGGGGGAAAACGGATTTAATTGTGGCGTAGGCTGCGCGGAAGAATCTGCCTTTCGGGCCCTGGATTGCGGAATAAATATTCGTTATGACTACCCCGTTTTCATTGAGAAGGGCAGAGGCTTTTTTTATTGTCTCGACAGTTGTCATGTGGAACGGAGGAGAGGCGGAAGATTTAAAAACATCAATAAATATAAGGTCATATTTCTTTTTTTCGCGATTCAGGAAAGTCCTTCCATCTTCATGGATGCTTTTTATTTCCGGATGGTTACCCAGATAAAAATATTTCTTTGCAAGTGAGGTAAATTGAGGATCTATTTCAACAACATCTATTGAACCACCGGGGTTTCTCCTGACATAATCTCTTGCAAGCGTGTAAACTCCGCCACCCAGGAGAAGAGCCTTTTTGTTTCCGGGATTAAAATGCTCAGCGAGGCGGTAGAAACCGCTATAGTCAAAATAAAGTTCGTCGGGTTCCCCGATTATCACGGCTCCCTGAGCCCATTTTTTGTCAACCCGGATAAACCGTACTTTTTTCAATATATCAGAATCGTACCTTTCCTCTATTATGATCCGACTGTAGTTTGTGTCCAGATCGATTATATTGTTATCGGCCTCTGAAGTCTGAAAAAAAAAGGTTGCCAGGAGCATTGTTATAAGGATGATCGCGGTTGTTTTTCCTGAACGTGAATTAATTCCGAAGGATGCCAGAAAATAAACGCAGAAAAGAGTCATCGAGAGAAAAATAAGAATATTGCGGTTTCCGAAAAAAGAGATCAGGAAAAAACCAGCAAGAAATGTCCCGATTATGCTTCCGACAGTGGATATCGCATAAAGACGTCCGACAGTTGCGCCTGAATGCTCGAGATCTTTCATCCTGAGCCTGATGGCATATGGAGATATTGTGCCGAGAAGAGTGCTTGCCGGAGCAAAAAGAAGTGTCGCAGCCAGTACGGCAGCCAAACGGATATCAGAAACGAGGTTGGTTATAGATACAAGAACAGGTGTTTTTATAAGGCTTATAATGCCGACAAGGAATGCCGAAAAAAGGATAAGGAGTGAAAAAGTTTTGTATTCCGGTTTTTTATCGGCAATCTTTCCGCCCCAGTAATAACCTAGGCTCAAGCTCGCAAGAATAATTCCTATAAGACTCGTCCAGACATATATGGAAGTTCCAAGATAAGGAGCGACGATCCTGGATCCGACAAGTTCAAGCGCCATTACAACCGCGCCTGTGATAAACACTATAAGTTCAAGTCCGTATTTTTTCATTTCCTCCGGCTTTCATTTATTGACAGTATCGTAAAAAAGTCCGGATTTTCACGGGAGTGTCGGGATTTTATACTTTTACGAGTCCATCAGATATTGTTTTCGTCATCAATATGAGGGGCTTTTGCTGATTCCGGTAATAGTTTCGGTAATATTATGGAGAAGTGAGAACCTTTGCCTAAGGCTGTTTCTACCAGGATAGAACCGCCATGCTGCTGTATTATCCTGTTTGAAATAAAGAGTCCCAGTCCTGTTCCCCTGGTTCCTTTTGATGAAAAGAATATTGTGAAAAGCTTCTCTTTAGTTTTTTTGTCCATGCCGATACCATTATCAAATACATCAAAAACGATATGATTTTCAACCTGTTTAACACCGAATGTGATTTTATGA
>JAHJQU010000513.1 GCA_018819005.1 Pseudomonadota bacterium
CACCCACCTCTTCGGCCTGCTCTTCGCCACGGCCGCGCGGACCCTACTCGATCTCGGAGACGACCCCCGGCGCCTCGGCGCGCGCCTCGGGATCACCGCGGTGCTGCACACCTGGACCCGGGAGTTGCTCTTCCACCCGCACCTGCACTGCATCGTGACCGGCGGCGGCCTCACGCCCTCGGGCGACACCTGGCTTCCCCTGGGCCGGCGCTATCTCTTCCCAGTCCAGGTCATGGGCGCGCTCTTCCGTGGCAAGTTCCTCGCCGGACTGCGGCGGCTCTACGACGACGGTCGGCTCCGCCTTGTCGGCGGCGCTGCCAGGCTCGCGGACCCCGCCGCATTCGCCAGGCTCCTCGACAAGCTCTACCGCACCGACTGGGTTGTCTACGCCAAGCGTCCCTTCGCCGGGGCCCAGCACGTCTTCCGCTATTGAACGAAACCGCTTCGCGGTGGAGGGGGAAGACGCACTGCCCGTCCGGGAAATTGTGGCTGCGTTGCGCGCTACGATCCTCTTACGACCCCATGTCGGGGTCGTGGTCGTGCCCCGGCCGTTTCGGGGCAAAGGAGGACGTCATGGGCGAATTCCGTGATCGATTCGAGAGAGACTTGCAGATTCGAGGCTATGCCGAGAACACCGTCAAGCAGTACGTGTACTGCGTGCGAAACCTCGTCAAGCACTTCATGCGGCCGCCTGACGAGCTGAGCGTCGACGACATCAACGATTTCCAACTGCATCTGACCAAGGAGCGACAGGTCGCTTGGGCCACCTTCAACATCTACGTGTTCGCGATGCGGTTCTTCTTCCTGCAGACCCTCAAGAAGGACTGGGAGATCACTGCCATTCCGTATCAGAAGACCGGTCGCAAGCTGCCCGAGATCCTCAATGGACCGGAGCTCAACGCTCTGTTCAAGGCTGTCGCGAACATCAAGCATCGGGCGATCCTGATGACCACGTACTCGGCCGGACTGCGTGTCTCGGAGGTGGTCCATCTGCAGGTCAGCGACATCGACAGCCAGCGCATGGTGATCCGCGTTGAGCAGGGCAAGGGGTGCAAGGACCGCTACGTACCTCTGTCCAAGGCGCTCCTTCCAGTTCTGCGGCAGTACTGGAAGGCGGCTCGCCCCCCCGTGTGGCTTTTCCCGGGACAGCACCCGGATATGCCGTTGACCCGGTCCAGCGTGGAACGGGTCTTCAAGAAGGCAAAGAAGAATGCGTGCATCACCAAGAGCGTCACCGTCCACTCGCTGAGGCACTCATTCGCAACGCACCTGCTGGAGAAAGGAACGGACATCCGGACCATCCAGCGATTGCTGGGGCATCGGAGTCTTTCCTCGACGCAGATCTACACCCATGTGGCGAAGAACTACGTGAACCGGGCCGGCAGCCCACTTGACACGCTGGACGGGATTGAAGAGCTACTACCGCTGTCCAGAAGCTGATGGGGTGCTGCCAGGCGGCCACGCCCATTGGTGAGGCTGCTCGACCCCTGGAGCTGGCAGACATCTTTCGACAGTTCGGAGACGAGCTGCCCGCCCTGACGTCTGAGCAGCAAAAAGCGGTGAGGGACATCACCAGCTGTCGTACTGCGGTCCTTGGAGGCCACGTGCACCAGTGCGACCACTGCGGCCACCGGCAGGAGGTCTACCACTCTTGCCGAAATCGTCACTGTCCCAAGTGCCAGAGCCTCGAGCAGGCCCGATGGCTGGAAGCCAGGCAGGCGGAGCTGCTGCCGGTGGAATACTTCCACGTGGTGTTTACGGTCCCGGACGAGCTGAAGGCCCTCTTCCTGGTCAACAGAGCGACCTGCCACAAGTTGCTTTTCGCCGCAGTCGCCGAAACGCTCAAAGAAGTTGCTCTAAATCCCGACCGTCTTGGAGCACGCATCGGCTTCATCGCCGTGCTGCACACGTGTACACAGAAGCTGCTTTTCCATCCCCACGTTCATTGTATCGTGCCCGGCGGTGGACTGGCCCCCGACGGCAGCCAATGGGTCTCTGCAAAGCCCGGGTACCTATTGCCGGTTCCGGTGCTGTCGCTGGTATTCAGGGGCAAGCTGCTCGACAAACTCGAAAAAGCGGTGCACCAAGACGAGGTCCGCTTGTCCAACAAGGATGCCACCACGCTGCTTCAACAGGCCGCCCGCAAGTCCTGGGTGGTCTACAGCAAGTCACCTTTTGCCGGGCCCGAGCAAGTGCTTCGCTACCTGGGGCGGTACACCCACCGCACTGCCATTTCCAATGACCGTCTGGTGCAGATGAGCGGACGACAGGTGACCTTCCGCTACAAGGACCGCGCCGATGACAACAAGACCAAGCTCCTGACACTCGATGCGGTCGAGTTTCTACGGCGATTCCTTCTCCATGTGTTACCCAGCGGATTCGTCAGCATTCGCTACTACGGGCTGCTGGCCCACGGGATCAAGCAACAGCGCATCGCTTTGTGCCGTCAGTTGCTGGGCGCCACCGACGAAGCTGCGACACCCGACTCCATCGCTGAGACATGGCAAGAGCTCCTTCTGCGGTTGACCGGCATTGACGTAACGCGGTGCCCAACATGCAACACTGGCCACATGGCACCACTGTACAGAATTCCCGCCACCGTTCGACGGTGGCATCTTCGCGGAAGGGCAACGTCATCGTAGTGAGATCACGCGACCACAACATCTTCCCGGTTTTCTGCGGCTTCCTCCTCCGCGAGAGGAATCGTCCGCCCTACGGCTGGTTGGTTTGCCCACAACACCTTTGCTTTTCTACATCCATGGCCGCCGAGCCCGTCACCCATGCCAATATCTCACCCGTATTTGAGCAGAGCGCACCTCGACTCCCTCGTTGCATCCGTCGCTCGGACCCTTGGCCAACGAACAATCTCCATATAGCAAGCCCTGTGCCCAGCGCGTGCCGTCCGGAGCGGCTTCGCTCAACAGGCCGTTGGCGGAATCGCGCTGTGGCCAATCCCCCTCCGCGCTGACCCACACGGCTCGCTCCCGCATGCACCCTCTGCTGGAAACGAGGGCGCGACTCCGCAAACAACCCTTTCTCTTATGCGTAGCTCCTCATAACCGCTATCTCGGCCGCTACACCCACCGCGTCGCCATCTCCAACCAGCGCATCCAGTCCATCGACGAACGCGGCGTCCGCTTCGCCACCAAGGGGGGACGCTCGGTCACGCTGCCGCACCAGGTCTTCATCGCCCGCTTCCTCGAGCACATCCTGCCCGCAGGTTTCACCAAGATGCGCCACTTCGGCCTCTACGCCTCGGGCAACGTCAACACCAAGCTCGAGCAGGCCCGGGCACTGCTCAATCCAGCCACGGCCAGCCCGTCCGCCGCCGATGCCGCACCAGCTTCGGCGGTGAAACCACTGCCGTGGAACGAGATCGTCCTCACGCTCACCGGCATCGATCCGATGCTGTGCCCCCGCTGTGGCGTCAGACTCGTCCGCGTCCGCATGCCTCGGCCAATCTCGCCCCATCTCCGACCGCCCCAACCCAGGGATACATCGTGACCCCTTTAGTCGCCTTCAAAATCAGCCTTGACCGCCCTGACCACGGCCCCCTCACCGGCCGCCCGGCGACAGCCTTGCCCTGGCTTGCGCCACTTTCGCTCGCCACCTCCACCGGAGCGCTCCGCGTGCTCTGCCAACCGAGTTACCTTGGCCGCGATCGCTGCCGGTCTGCACATGACCTCGCAGCTTCCGGCGGCGCTCTTGGGATCCACACCCCCTCCGGGGCCCGTCTGGCGCCGATTTAGACATACAGGCGTCCGGGCTCGGCGGCCTCGTTCAACCCGACGTTTGCACGACCAGCGCTCTCTCCCTCCCTCATGTCCACGGAGCGCCTCGCTTCGCGCTGGTCCTGCAAACGCCTATTAGTTTCGAGCTCCACCGCCTGCTCCTCATCGAAGCCGAGCGTCTCGAGCTGCCCAAACAGACGCCCCTGGAGGTGTCGCGCTTGACCGAGGGGGTCCAACAAAGCTTCGTTGTCCCACGTCAGGGCGGGCCAGCTTGGGAGTTGCCAAATGTAGGTCATGATTTGATTTACCCTGAATAGCGGCTCATGAAGGGAGTCTCATGGGCTTATTTTGCGACTCAATAACTGATTTGATTATAGCCGCGAATCGGCTCGGGGTCGAGCGCGTCAGACCTAACATCTTGTATCAATAGAATTATATCGGACGGTATACATGGAAAATAGCCGCTTCTGCGCGCTTGACGTCGTTGGGGTACGCCAACAGTGTGCAGCCGCTGTAGTTGCGCAGCTTGAGATTGTCACACATTCGCTGGCGGCGCTCGCGCAGGCGCCGGGGTCGGCAGGGTGATATCGGTCCGGCACGTCCGGCCTGCCAGACGGCTCACACCGGGCGCAGCTGCTCCCCCACGACCGACAGCGCCGCCGGACGACGCGCCGTCGCCTGCCATGCCGTCGCTCAGATCAGAATTCCCTCGAGCGGTCCAGCACCACGAAGCACCACGGATCCCGGCGTCGCGGCATCCACCCCTACGGCACCACCGTCGGCACGCCGTCCCGCGCCATCGTGGCGAAGAAGCGGCTATACTGCCGCGTCCCCCGCGGGACCTGGAACAGCACGAAGTGCCCATCGGCGTGGCAGCGCCCCTTGTCG
>JAHJQU010000385.1 GCA_018819005.1 Pseudomonadota bacterium
CGCCGAGGATAACCACGGCCGAAATGGCGTTTGTCATCGACATCAAGGGAGTATGCAACAGGGGCGGGACTTTGGCGATCAGAATGTACCCAACGCCGAAAGATAAACTGAACACTGCGGCCATGAAAAGAATATCAGTCATATTTGAACCTTTTTAGAAAATTTATTCATACTTATTTCGGGTATGAACATAAATACAATTTAACTCCGCGTCAGAGCTTTCAAGGTTCCCCGGTGCAGAATTTTTCCACCGTCGGTAACGAGGGAGCTACTGACGATTTCATCCTGGATATCGAACTTGCCGGGAGCATTTTTGTAAAGATTTTCAACAAAATAAAAGATGTTGTTGGCATACAGCCAAGTAGCGTGAACCGGAACCGAGCCGGGAATATTCTTTGTTCCGCAGATCAACACGTCGCTGAAAGTACAGTATTCGCCCGGAACGGTTGCCGCGCAGTTGCCCCCCTGATCAATAGAGATATCGACAACAACCGATCCCGGCTTCATTCCGGCCACCATCTCACGTGTAACCAGTAAAGGTGCGACCTCCCCGGGAACCAGGGCGCTCAGGATGACGGCATCGGCTTCCTTCATCAGGGGAAAAATTACATTTCGTTCTTTTTGAAGCCAGTCTTCCGGCAGCGCTTTTGCGTATCCATTCTTTTCCATAGCTATTTCATCGGGAACTTCAAATCCGCTGATCTTCGCTCCCAAACTCAATGCCGCTTCCCGGGCTTTTCCATGGATGTCGACCACGTTGACAACCGCACCAAGCCTTCGCGCGGTGGCGATGGCCTGTAGGCCGACAACACCGGCGCCGACGATCAAAAAGCTCGCTGGCTTTAAGGGGCCGATCGCGGTACCCACCATGGGAAGCAGAACGGGCAGATGCGAGGCGGCAATCAACACGGCCTTATATCCGGTTACCGTGCTCATGGAGGTAAGCGCATCCATCCGCTGGGCTCGTGAAATTCTAGGAATTCCGTCCATGGTAAAAGCGGTTATATTTTTATCTCTAAGTTTTTCCACCATTTCATGGTTTCCAGGCGCCGCCGGGTGCAAAAAAGCGATCAAAGTAGCCCCTTCGCGGATCATGTCGATTTCATGCTGCCCGAAATCGTCGTTGAACATCGGTTCCTTAACCTTGAGAATAATATCCGCCCGGGAATAAAGGTCCTGGGCGCTCTCGGCGATCACGGCCCCGGCCCCGGTATAAGCTGCATCTTTATGATGAGCGCCCCTGCCCGCATTTCGCTCTACATGCACTTCATAACCGAGGCGGATAAGTTTTTCGACGGTATCAGGTGTTGCCGCGACTCGATTTTCATCCGGCATAATTTCCCTAGGAATAGCGATAATCATTTTATTTTTCCTTTCTGCAAAGATTGGTACAATTGAAACGTACCATCTGAATTGAGTGTAACAGGCCCCTGTTATTTCAAATTTTTGAGACAGTTGTCGATTGCAGTAAAAAAAATCGGGGGCTGCGGCGTCTTCATAAGCAAATTCAATTTGTCTGCAACCGGCACTTGGGACAATGTTTCATGATCCTTTTGCAGAGACCGACAGTGTCCGATCATTTGCTGCAGCGCCTCGCTGGCCAGGATTCTGGCCTCGTAGTAAATATTGTCGTCCATGATAATATTGAGCACTTCAGCCAATAACTCCGTCTTAGGCGTCTCGATTTTTGTTACGGATTTAAGGACGGTTTCTCTCAGACGCCAGTTTCCCTTGAATCTCAGGATTCGAATCAGGCCTAGCTGGCAATCGGCCAGTTTGCCCGTCAGCTCAAGATCATTAAGCTGATCGAGGACCGCGCCCCATTCCATAAGATTGCCGAAAGGATCTTTATCCACTTTTAGTCCTCCTTTATTAATTGATCGTATTCAACCCCTCGGTAATAAGGTATCCAAGTACTCTTCGTACTTTTTGATTTGTTCCGCAGTGAGCAACCTGTCACCAAGAGCGCCTTCCGGGTCTATGGCTTCCCCGTGATCGAAGAGCTGAAGCTTCAGCTCTTTCACCTCTCCCTGGGGCGTAACCATGAGCCCTGTTCCGTTTTCATTATCATTGATGATAATGAAGTGCTTCCCCGAAGCCTTATTTTTGACTAGCTCCATATCGAACCGTTTCCTGCCTGTTTAGTCAATGTCGCCTTGCTGAAAA
>JAHJQU010000386.1 GCA_018819005.1 Pseudomonadota bacterium
AGCTCGAGCTGACAGTGCGGCGATTATTAAGCCTCGCGGACCGGATAAAGCCTTATCATGCGTCAGATGCGATTGCACTGGCTCTTTTGGGTTTATTCAGGTATAAAAATGAAAGAATGCACGGTAAGAGCGGTTCTGATTTTAAAGTGTAATTTTTTAATGTTAAGAAGGATCGATGAACTCGTAAAAAGTTGAATTTCCGACGGCAAAGTAAAAAGCTCATTATGCAAGGCGCACGAATCTTGAGGAATGAAGCGTACTTACTGGTACGCTGCAATGACTCACCCTGTTGAATCAGCTCTGCTGTCTCGCGCAGCGAGAATTCAACAGGGCGGGGATGAAGTGCAACACAGCAGAATGACTTTTTACGAAGCCGTCAAGGATCGAGACCTTTGAAGAGCTTCCAATTTTGTCCAAGTTCAAGGAAGGCGAAAATTTTAACCGCAGGAATACATTGAAGTATTTCGAGGATTGAAATTTGAGCCTGACGCAGAAATCGGACAAAAGGGGGTGTTATGCAAAGGTCTCGGATCGGAGAAGAACTTAATGATAGGATATCTGGAAGGGAAGCTGTTAAAAAAAGAGAGTGAGCGGATACTTCTGCTTGCAAATCATATTGGGTACGAAATCATGCTTCCGGCCGTAGTTATGGAGACATTGAGTACAAAATCGGTTGGGGATGAAGTCTCCTTTTATGTATATTTCCATCAGTCAGAAAGACAGCCAAAACCTGTATTGATAGGTTTTAATCTTGAAATCGAAAAGGAATTCTTTCAGAATTTCATTTCCGTAGAAGATATAGGCCCTATGAAAGCTGTCAAGGCTCTGAATATTTCCGTCCGCGATATTGCTATTGCAATAGAATCGAAGGATGTTGCCAGGCTGATGCAGCTTAAAGGTATTGGAAGCAGGACGGCGCATAAAATCATAGCCACGCTTGAGGGCAAGATGGATAAATTCGCCCTTATCAGGAAAACTGAGCACAAACAACAGGTGCCTGCAATTAAAGACCTGGCTCAGCAGGTGATTGAAGTGCTTATAACCCAGCTCGGTTACAAACCGCCCTACGCCAGAAAACTGGTTGCTGAAGCAATGAACCGAAACAGCTCTATTTCAACACCCGAAGAGTTGTTTGAAGAAGTCTATCGTGGAGAGAATGCCCTATGACCGATGATATCCTGACATATACCTCCGGGAAAAACGAAATACTTTCAGGTTCATGCATGTCCATTGACGAGGAGCATGAAATACTCTCTCTGCGCCCGGAATCCATATCCGATTACATTGGCCAGAGCGAGGTGGTTGAAACCCTTAAAATAGCAATTGAAGCTGCAAGGTTACGCAGCGAGCCGATAGACCATGTCCTTTTTCACGGGCCTCCAGGCCTTGGCAAAACCACTCTTGCACATATTATTGCCAACGAAACCGGCGCCGGCCTGACTGTTACTTCCGGACCGGCGCTGGAAAAAGGAGGAGATCTTATCGGAATCCTCACTCACCTGGAGGAAGGAGATATCCTGTTTATAGATGAGATTCACCGGACTCCCAAGGTGGTCGAAGAGTTTCTTTATCCTGCCATGGAGGATTTTGCCATTGATTTCATATTTGACAAGGGAGTTAATGCGAGAAGCCACAGGTACCGTCTTAAGCGATTTGTCCTTATCGGAGCCACTACAAGGGTCGGACTGCTGTCCGCACCCTTAAGAGAACGTTTTGGTATTTTCAGGACCCTTGATTTTTACAGTGAACCGGAGCTGGTTGAAATTGCAAGAAGGTCTGCCCAGCTCCTGAAAATCGAAGTCGGAGAAGATGGCGCTGCCGAGCTGTCAAGGCGTTCACGGGGGACTCCAAGAATCGTTAACAGGCTTTTAAAGCGTGTGAGAGACTACGCACAGGTAAGAGGCGACGGTGTAATAAACAAAAATACGGTACAGGAAGCTCTTGCTCTTGAAGGAGTTGACAATAAAGGTCTTACAAATCTTGACCGTCGGTATATCAAAACAATAATAGATTTTTACAAGGGAGGGCCTGTCGGGATAGAGGCTATAGCAGCAACGCTCCAGGAGGAATCGGATACCCTTGTGGATGTTGTGGAACCGTTTCTCCTGAAAATAGGTTTTATTGTGAGGACCTCTTCAGGCAGAAAAGCCTCTGAAGAAGCATACCGGCATCTTGGATATCATGTCAGAGATGGAAGCCATTAGCCGCTTTGTCCCTTCCCATCAAGGGAGGGGAATTATTCCCTCTTCCCCGGTGGGAGAGGGTTAGTGTGAGGGGAAAATAGACGTAAGTTTATTTTTAGCATTTACTATAGTTAAAGGAAGGCACGTGGGATATTTTTCGAGAAAGCTTGAGAAGACAGTAACCTTTGCGGCATCCCTGCTGATATCAAAAAGAAAATACCATACACTTATACTGCTGGGAGACGACGGAAAGGTCAAGCATATAAGAATAATAAGAGGGATGATAATTGCTCTTTTATTGGTCCAGATTGTGATACTGTGTTCAGGCGCTTATTTATTTTCTTCAGGAATGAGGTTTGTGGAAGATAAGAAAATTATGGAGAAGGAGCTGATTATTGCACAAAAGAATTATCTGATCATAAGAGATGAAAAAGATATGCTGATGGCGCGGCTGGTCCTTGCAGAGTCTCTGGTTAATAAGGAAACAGGCGGCGCCGGGGTCTCAAAAACGGCAACGACATCAGCAAAGGCTTCTGCGGCTCAAATACCCCTGGCTCCTGTAAATAGTGGCAGGGTTTCGATTGATAATATTAATGTTTTTCATGAAGCAGGTGCAAACAGACTGAAAATACAGTTTGACTTGAAAAGTAATCACAATTCAAAGCAGGTATCGGGGTATTCTTTTGTTATATTGAAGGAGAATGACATTGATGAGGCAGGATGGCTGCCCGTTCCTTTTGTTTCGCTTGTTTCAAAAAGACCGACAGCAGTTAATAAGGGACGATATTTTTCCACTTCAAAATTTACTACAGTAAATTTGACAACAAATATCAGATCTGTTCCGCCACGATTCAAACTTGTCACCGTTTTTTTATATTCAGTTTCCGGCGAATTGCTTTTGGAAAAAGACTTTCCTGTTTCTCTTCGTGTTAAAAAGGAGATATAGTGGTGAGTAAGAAGTCAGACATATCAATTATTGATGCAGGACTGAAAATAAAAGGGGTTTTTTCCTATAAGGGGAAGCTCATTGTAAATGGTATGATTGAAGGAACTATAACAGGAGAAAATCTTATAATCGCTGAAGGCGGTGTTGTTGTTGCAAATGTTAATGTACATTCTGTGTCTGTCGGGGGGAAATTTGAGGGTGAATTAACTGCTCTAAATGAGGTTATAATACTGCCTACGGGAATTTGTTCAGGAAAGTTTTTATGTAAAAGTCTTGTTGTTCAGGAAGGGGGACTGATAGACGGCGACGTTAAGTGTGCCAGGTGGGATAAAGGCGCCTGTTGATCGACTTATTACGAGTCCATCGGTATTCGGTCTGCTTTAACTGTATAAAAATATTTTGAAAAATCAGCCCCAACATTTTTAAAATTTTCAAAAGTAATATCGGAAAAAGAAAGATCGAGACTTCTTTTTAATATATCAAACAGTTCAAGATAATTTAGAAGAATTCTTTCTTTCCAGTCAAGGCCAAGCAAAGAGGCGTATTCCATGATTTCTTCCTTGTTGCCTTCTATCTCAAGAAAATCTCCGTAAGGTATTTTATCTATACAAAAATATGTGCTTCCCAATACGAGTGTTTCACGCCATTTTTCATATATCTGTTCTTTAATAAAACCCAGGGATTCAAGTATTCTGGTTGCAGTAGGGAAATCGCTGACTTCAACTTCCAGTTCCCTTAACATCTTAAAACGGCTGTCTGCATCAGGGGCCGGGGATTTGAAGGTAAGAGTCGTTTTTGAGTTTTTACGAAGCCTGAGCAATGATTTGTGTTTAATAAGGTTTTTATCTTTATCTTCGAATATGATGTTGGTTTCAAAAATATTGCCGCCGGAAAGAGCTCCAAGGGAGATGATTTTTTCTCGCAGCCTCATAGGTTCGGTGATAAAAAATTTCACTTCGGTTTCTATGTGTTCCATTTTATCAGTCATTACATTATGTTATATTTAGCTTGTTTTCATGGTTGATTCTATGATAGCAATAATAGAACAAGAAATACAACAGGATATTTTTGTTAATAAACTTTAAAGAAATATTAATTTCTCTTGACATGGGCATCTAATTTATTTAAAAGACTCTGATTCATAAAATACAGGAGTTGCAGCTGTGAAAAAATATACAATAAGTGCAAAAGAGATTGATATAAAAGAAAAATGGGTAATTGTTGATGCAAATGGCGCCATCCTTGGAAGGCTTGCATCCAATGTGGCTTCCCGGCTGAGGGGTAAAAATAATCCTTTGTTTACACCTCATGTAGATACAGGGGAAAGCGTTATTGTAATTAATGCGGAGAAGATTACCCTTACCGGTAACAAGCTTGAACAGAAACGCTATTACAGGCACAGTGGCTATACAGGTGGGCTTAAAGAGATTACCGCCAAAAAACTTCTTGAGAAAAAACCGGAAGATGTTATCCGGTTTGCTGTCAAAGGGATGTTGCCAAAAAACAAGCTTGGGGCAAAGCTTTATAAAAAGCTGAAAGTTTATGCCGGGGGAAAGCATCCTCATGAAGCCCAGAACCCCGAGGCCATAAAGCTTTAATAATATTATAATACTGATAAATTCGTGATTACCGAGGAATTAAATGGATAAACAGAACTTGTTTTACGCTACTGGAAGACGGAAAAGCGCTATTGCCAGAGCCTGGCTAAAACCGGGAACCGGTCAAGTTATCATTAACGAACAGCCTGTGGAAAAATATTTCAAGGTCGAATCCTCAAGGGTTGATTTAATAAAGCCCTTTGCGATTACCAATACGCTTGGCACATTTGATGTTAAAGTCCGCGTAATCGGCGGAGGAATTACCGGGCAGGCAGGTGCTGTAAGGCTTGGAATTACAAGAGCACTTCTTTTAGCTAATCCTGACTTTAGACAGGTCCTGAAAAAAGCCGGTTTTGTGAGACGCGACCCGAGATCCAAGGAAAGAAAGAAATACGGTCAGCGGGGCGCAAGAGCAAGATACCAGTTCTCAAAGCGATAAAATTAATTATTTGCCGATATATAATAACAGGGAAAAGTTTTTTGCTTTTCCCTTTTGTTTTTTTGTTCAGCCGGTTCCTGATCCCTGGTTTTCATATTCCTGCCTTGCTTCCTCGTACAGAAGATTTTCGCTATAGATATTCCTGGGGGAAAAGTGGAAGATTGTAAATTGTTTTGCTTTTGCTTTGGCCGCAATATACCCGGCCTGTCTTGCAGTTAGGTGAAGTTTTTTTTCAGCAAGCGCCCTGTCTTTATCAAGAAAACTTGCCTCAATATAAAGGTGGTCTGATTCATTGGCAAATTCAATGATTTTATCCAGATTTGATTTGCTGCAGGCAGCATCCACAATGTAGGTAATTTTCTGTCCCGGTGTAATAATGGCAATTTTATCAGTAAGTTCTCCAAGAATGAATTTATCGGTAAATGCTTTACCGCTTCCTGTACCTACCTCAAACTCCGAATCAGGATCTTGCCGGTTGAACAGCGCCTCCTTAAATATTCTCAACCACGGTCCGATTTCAAGCCCTAAAGATGCCACATTATCCTTTAATATATTAACATGAAAACGTTCTTTCATCGAAAAACCCAGGCAGGGTATCCCGTGGTCAAGAATTATGGTTGAAACTGTGAGGCCGGATTCTTCGTGCAGCAGGCCATTGAAAGGAATTGTTATTGTTTCAGGGTCGGGGAAAAACCTTTTAGTGCATCTGTATGTTTTTGTTACAAGTTCGTTTTTATTTGTTTCTGTTGCGTAAAGGACCAGTTGCTGGCTGTAATTTTCAACAAGATTCCATGAATATCCTGCAAGCTTGCCTTCGATATTTTTTAAAAACCCTTCCGGCCCGTACAGGTAAAGATTCTTGCTGCGCCCGAGAAAAAGTCGAAGCAACCTGTCAAAACCGGAAAAATGGTCCATGTGAGTATGTGAAATAAAAACATGACTTATTTTCAGGATATCCCTTGGAGAGAGGGAATAAATATCACCAAGATCGAATAAGATCGCTCTTTTTTCAAAGAGGAAGGGTATAAATAAACACGGGTCTCCGAAAGGGCCGTTTACTGTTCTTGGATGGAAGAATGGGCGCATTATGCCGGCAAAAATTTCATAACCTGTCTGTTGATACAAACATATATATCTTCATCCGATCCGAAAATCTCAATAATATCTTTATGTTTTATCAGTTGTTCAATCACAAACGCTGTAACATACAAAGATACAACATTTGGTTGAGATACCAGATTCCTGAAAGGGGCTATGGTATAATCGATATCAAAATCTTCGGAGCGGCTTAATTTTTCAAGGCACTTACGAATCTGTTCTTCCGTACCGTTCTTGTTGGTTGTTTCGATGAGACTGTTTTCGATGAGTTTCATCGCTATGGAGTTTGAAAGAGGTTCCAGACAATCTTTTATGCCGTGTATGGCCTGTCTTCGTGCATATTCTTTTGATGATTCTATTTTTGACAAGATACTTGCTTCTCTAGTACTTGGCCGAAAGACCTTAGCCATTATAGTCCGCCTTTTTAGTATGCATTGGGTTTAAAATAAAATTGAGAATAGTATTTATTTCATCGAATATTATGAACATTTAAAAAGCCATATTGTAAACGGCAAAGTAGAAAGCTCATTATGCAAGACGCGCGAATCTTGAGGAATGAAGCGTACAGAGAAGTACGCTGCAATAACGAAAGATGAAGCGCAACACAGCAGAATGACTTTTTACAAAGCTGTTTGGCATAATAATTACTGACTAATTGAATTGCAAGGAAAATCTAAACATCTTCAATAATGGCCTGAATGGTCTTATTACCGTTCCAGCGGTTCCATCTTAATCGAAATACCATTGTTTCAAAGAAATTTTTTTCTGATAAATACGGATCGATATTAAAGTGTATGGCATTAAGAATCTTTTTTTCCTTACAAGATGTCTGGCTTAATACCATTTTTCTGTGATTTCCTCCCACAATTTCAGAAGATAAAACTTCGATGTTACGCACAATAAAAAGAGGTTCAGGATTCCCTGTCCCGAAAGGTTTTAAGGATTCAAGCTCATCGGTTAATTCGACATTTATATCTTCAAATCCAATCTCGCAATCAATGTCCGTTAAAGGCGATGAATCTTGCATTCTTGCTGTTACTGTTTTTTCGAATTCCTGTCGGAACATTTCAATGTTCTGAATCTTTATCTTAATGCCGGCCGCCATGGAATGACCGCCAAAGGTATCAAGCAGATCAGAACATGCCATAAGCCCTTCATACAGATTAAATCCGGAAACACTTCTGGCAGAACCTTTGGCAAAACCATCTTTTTGCGCAAAAAGGACAACCGGCCGGTTAAATTTTTCGACCATCCTGGAAGCAACGATGCCAAGAATTCCTTCATGCCAGCTATGGTGGGACAGGACAACAGATCGATTTTGAAGAATCTCAGGGTTGTTGTTTACATGTTCCATGATGTATTCATAAATCTTTTTTTCTATATTCTGCCTGCTTGTATTCATCAGGTTCATTCGCTGTGCAATACGGCCTGCCGTATCAGAGTCCTCGGTTAACAAGAGCTCAACAGCATCCTTCGCATGATCTACTCTTCCGAGCGCGTTTATCCTGGGGGCAAGCCTGAAGGCAATGTCTTCAGAATCTATCGGGTACTTGTTCGAACCGCAAGCTTTTATCAAAGCGCTGATTCCGATTCGGTTGCCCGAATTTATAAGGTCAAGGCCTGTTTTTGCAAAAATTCTGTTTTCCCCTACAAGAGGCACCATGTCGGCCACTGTTCCAAGGGCGATCAGGTCGCAAAGATTTTTAAGATTAGGCTCCGGATGGCTGTTCCAGAAATTCATGTCCCGGAGAAATTTCCGAAGAGACATAATGAGATAAAAAGCAACGCCAACTCCGGCGAGGTCTTCAAGACCCGAGTTGCAGTCTGCTCTTTTGGGGCTGACTAATGCTATTGCTTCGGGAAGTTTTTCAGGGACTATATGATGGTCTGTTATTACAATATCTATACCGGCATTGCGAGCGGCTATCACAGCGTCATGGCTGCTTGAGCCGCAATCAACGGTTATAATCAGGTCTATCTTGTCCGGTATGGCAATATCATAAATATGGGTTTCCTGGAGGCCGTATCCTTCCTTTGTTCTGTGGGGAATGTAATATGAGACATCTGTACCGGTATGCCTTAAAAATTCCATAAGGATAGCGGTCGATGTTACCCCGTCCACATCGTAATCGCCGAAAAT
>JAHJQU010000387.1 GCA_018819005.1 Pseudomonadota bacterium
AATTTGATACAGATTATTGATATAATAAATAGTATAGGATAGAGAGATTCATGAGCAGTCAGGCGATAACAAACAGCATAAAGAGATCTTCTGAAGACAGGATTATTGAAATTATCGACATGAACAAGTGGTTCGGCGACTTTCATGTCTTAATAGATATTAACCTTACTGTTTACAAGGGTGAGCGGATAGTTATCTGCGGCCCATCGGGATCTGGAAAATCTACCCTTATCCGCTGTATCAACAGACTCGAGGAACACCAGAAGGGTAAAATAATAGTTGATGGAATCGAACTTACCAACAATTTGAAGAACATCGAAAAAATACGTGAGGAAGTCGGCATGGTTTTCCAGCATTTCAACCTTTTTCCCCACCTTACAATAATTGAAAATCTGTCGCTTGGTCCGATATGGGTCAGGAAAGTACCAAAAAAAGAAGCGGAAGAGACGGCAATGTATTATCTGGAAAAAGTTCATATTGCGGAACAGGCGAATAAGTATCCGGGACAGCTTTCAGGCGGTCAGCAACAAAGGGTTGCTATTGCACGAAGCCTTTGCATGAAACCTAAAGTAATGCTCTTTGACGAGCCGACTTCAGCTCTTGATCCTGAAATGGTTAAAGAGGTACTGGATGTCATGATAAACCTTGCCAAAGAAGGAATGACCATGATCGTTGTTTCTCATGAAATGGGATTTGCGAAAAGCGTTGCCCACAGGGTTCTGTTCATGGATTTTGGCCGGATTGTTGAAGAGAATACCCCTCATGAATTTTTTGACAATCCACAGCATGACAGAACCAAACTATTTTTAAGCCAGATCCTGCATTAGTTCATCCTGTTAAATCCTGTCGAGAATTATGCAAAACTTCTTTATCAACCTTTTATTTGGATCGTACAAGTTTATAAAATGAAACCTATTGTAGCTATCGTCGGCAGACCCAATGTAGGCAAATCGACCTTTTTTAACCGTGTTACGAGGAAAAAAGACGCTATTGTTGATAATTTCCCCGGTGTAACAAGGGACTCTATCTATCGGGATGCTGTCTGGAACGATGCTCAATTTACACTTGTCGATACAGGCGGCTTTATGGGCGGCGAGGACGATGATATTATCTCAAAAGTCCGTTTCCAGGTAAAAGAGGCTGTCGATAATGCTGATGTAATTATCATGATGCTGGACGGAAAATGGGGTGTTTCACCTTTTGATCATGATATTATCGGGATGCTCAGGACGGCAGGTAAACAGGTTTTTTATGTTGTAAATAAAATTGATGGTGATGAAAAAGAGGTAAATCTTTATGATTTTTACAATCTGGGCATAGAAAATCCATATTCGGTTTCGGCTGAACATGGTTATGGAGTTCCGGATTTTCTTGACGACCTGGTTGATCAAATGCCAAGAGTTGTTTATGAAAAATCTCGGGATATGGCCAAGATTGCTGTAATTGGAAGGCCGAATGTCGGGAAATCGTCTCTAATAAACAGGATACTTGGCAAAGAGCGGCATATAGTTAGCGATATTCCTGGCACAACCCGGGATGCAGTTGATTCAATCTGCGAAATAAAGGGGAAACCATATCTTCTCATAGATACTGCCGGGATACGCCGAAAGGGGAAAGTATCAAAAAAAATAGAAAAATTTTCCATCATTAAGGCATTGAAAAGCCTTGACAGGTGCGATGTCGCGCTAATAATCATCGATGCTTCAGAGGGCATAACGGAACAGGACATAAGTGTTGCGGGATATGCTTTTGAGCGAGGGTGCGGCTGCATCTTTCTCCTGAATAAGTGGGATGCTCTTGAGAAAGGCGATAATACCAGGAAAATACTTATTGACCGGTTGAGGTACGATGCCAAGTTTTTGAACTTTGCGCCTGCAATGGTGATTTCAGCCAAAACAGGCCATGGAGTTTCAAAAATTTTCAATCTGGTAGAAGAAGTTTATAGCCAGTATGAAAGAAGAATTGGAACCGGCGAATTAAACAGGATCTTTGAGGTTGCCGTAAAAAAAACCGAGCCTCCTCTCTATAAAGGAAGAAGACTTAAATTTTTCTATGCAACGCAGGTATCCGTTAAGCCTCCCACATTTGTCTGCTTTGTAAATTTTCCTGAGGGGGTTCATTTTTCTTACAGTCGTTATCTTATCAACCAGATCAGGGGAGGTTCAGGGCTTGACAAGACGCCTGTAAAGATAATCTTCAGGAAGCGGGAAGGGGACAGGCACAAGAAAAAATAAAAGGATTGTTGAGGAAAACCCTTGGATCTTTTTGAATACAGCTCCCAAAAAACGGGAAATGAATCAAGACCTCTTGCGGAGAAGATGCGTCCGCGGAACATGGATGAGTTCGCAGGGCAGGAGCATGTTGTCGGAAGCGGGACACTGATCCGGCATGCAATAGAAAAAGACCAGGTTTTTTCCATGATTCTATGGGGTCCTCCCGGATGCGGTAAAACCACTCTTGCAAGAATAATAGCGCTTGAAACCAGCTCATATTTTGTTCATTTTTCAGCCGTATTATCAGGCGTGAAAGAGATAAGGTCCGTTATTGAAGAAGCAAAAAATCAGCTGAAACTTCATAGAAAACGAACCATACTATTTGTCGATGAAATTCACAGGTTCAACAAGGCCCAGCAGGATGCATTTCTTCATCATGTCGAAAGCGGGCTGATAACGCTTATAGGAGCTACAACCGAAAATCCTTCCTTTGAAGTCATTCCTCCCCTTCTTTCACGCTGCAGAGTAATAACACTTAAGACATTAACCGATGATGATATTACCCGGATAATCGAAGCGGCTTTAAAAGATAAGGAAAGAGGGCTCGGAAATTTAAAACTTGAACTTTCGAGCGAAGTTCTGTCCCACCTTGTAAGAATATCGGACGGGGATGGCCGGATGGCTTTAAACAGCCTTGAAATAGCAGCCGGAATTGCAACCGGGAATTTGAAGCCCGGTGACAATGAAGTGATTAATGTAACGATCGGGGATCTGGAAAAAGCTCTTCAGAAAAAAGCCTTATTGTATGACAAGTCGGGCGAAGAACATTACAACCTTATTTCGGCGCTTCACAAGAGCATGAGAGGAAGTGATCCGGATGCCGCTCTCTACTGGCTTGCGCGCATGCTGGCGTCGGGTGAAGATCCGCTATATATCGCAAGGAGAATGGTGAGGTTTGCATCGGAGGATGTCGGAAACGCCGACCCGTACGCTTTGAGCGTCGCGATGGACGCGATGGAGGCATTTAAATTCATCGGACAGCCGGAAGGGGAGCTCGCCTTGGCGCAGGCTGCGGTTTATCTGTCCACCGCCCCCAAGAGCAACAGCATATATACCGCATACGGAAGGGTCAGGGAGGCCGTCAGAAACGAAGGAGCGCTTCCCGTTCCT
>JAHJQU010000388.1 GCA_018819005.1 Pseudomonadota bacterium
GTATCATAAAATCTTAAAATTTACAAGATATTGCCATATTTTTTAATATTTGGTTCTAAAAAGTCCATTTTTACACCTTAGATTATAACTTGACGGACTCGTAAAAAGTCCGGATTCCCTTTTTTTCGTCATTCCCGCGAAAGCGGGGCACGTAGTGAAGCACCAGCGCTATCCAGTCTTTTCAGATAGTTTCCGCCGCGGCGGATTTTCACGGGAGTGACGGGATTTTCGACTTTTTATGAAGCCGTCATAACTTGTAAAGAGTCTTCAGATGATGGACGTGAAAAGAGGAATGAATAATTATTAAAGTTTGTTCGGGCAAATCAGATCTGAAGCAGCCTGGCAAGGGAGACTTTAGCGAACTCAATTGAATGGTCAAGCTCAAGCGCTACCTTGTAATAATAAATAGCTTTTTCATTTTCTCCCATATCCCGGTAGTTCGATGCAATGTTTGCGTAGTCAATTGCCGAACCAGGGTCGATTTTAATAACCTTCTTGAAATTCTCTATCGCCATTTCATGCTCTTTGAGCATAAAACAGCAAAAACCCATGAGGTTATATATATCCGTACGTTCATTATCGTAATACTCACCTTTTTTCAGAACATCGAGGGCTTCTTTATAACTCCCCATATTTTTTAAGCATATACCCATGTATGAATATATACTCGGAATGTCCTGTAAGGGAGGATCCAGTTCGATCGCCTGCCTGAAGCTGGAAAGCGCAGACTCCGGATCATTTAATGAAAGATGAGTCTGGCCGATATAAAAATGTATATAATACTTTCCGGGAAGTGCTTCTCCGATCTTTTTTAATTCATGAATTGCATCTTCAGGTTTAAAGTTTTCAACAGTTATCTTGGCACAGAACAGGCCAACGCTTGTCCCGATTGCTCTTTCCCTAAAATGAGCTCCCGGCACAATAGTATAGAATGCAGGTATCTGAAGCTCAGGATGTGTTGTGTTTACAACTATTATTTCCATCCCGTTCTTTGCAAGAACGGATATGAGTTTTTCGACTTCCACTTTTATATTGCTGTCGGAAAGATCAGGCAGGCTCTGAATGCTTTTCGTTGTCTTTGGATTTATTATATATGAAGCCTCTTCGATTCTTTTATACTTAGGAAGGCCGCTTGCGACATAATTTGAATATGAATTGAAGTCGCCGGCAAGTTGGGCAGTTTCGGTAAGCGCACGGCTGAGTGCCTTTTGCGGGTCCGGCGTTGTTCCTGCTGTCCATACGATTTCACTCTTTTCAGGAAAAGTTGATGGATCATAAGCGAGTACACCAACTGTAGGTAAGCCTGTCTCAAGGGAGAAGTCCGAGATATGTAAACTTATTCCGGCAGATTTGAATTTATTTATCATTTCGACGACCATTGGGTCAGTGGCCGAATCAGGGTCAATTCCCGGAACATCGATGTTGTTTCTGCTTATTAATGATGAGACGTGTCTTTCAATAATTTCGCATATTCCCTGGCTTAATGCTTCTTCGACGCAGTTTCCTGCTGATGGGCCATTGAATTCGTTGATCATATAAAACCAGTTGAAAGGGATAAGGACTTCCTGCTTTCTTGTAAGGTTGTAAGCCCATGTCCATTTCAATGTCATGTTCTCGAATATCTTTCGTGCTTTTTCGAGATCCTCGGAAGAGTCATGAACCGAACTTGCGATCATTTCAAAGGATATTGCATTTTCCTTTATATTTACATATTTTTCATGGAAAAAATTGTCGTGATTCCTGCAAAAAGAGAAAAAACTGAATCTTTCTGCAAGCTCCATAACTGCGCTTGCTTCTGCCTGAGATGGTGTGGCTCCTTTCCCCATCTGTTTTTTCGTTCCGGTTATGGCTGATGCGTCTTTTCCGCATCTGCTGAAATAGACTGGTATGCCGAGCCTGCCATTGTCTATTCTTACAGTACTTTCAAGAATGTCAAGATCAAGAGTTTTCAATTTATTTTTAAAACTTTTGATAGTTTCATCGGGTGTCTTTATCTTATCCTGATCCAGCGTAAAACGCTTGAAGGCATCGTTTAAGATAATCTTGTAACCCATTTATCGGTTCTCCTGTGGTTCCTGATTTAACGGCTTCTTATAAATCGTTCGATTGCTTTATCATCTTTTGCCGTAAAAATAAATATTTTTAAATTGACCGTTTCGTTCCGATTTGGTAATAAACACATAGAAAATGTGGGGATGTAGCTCAGTTGGGAGAGCGCGGCGTTCGCAACGCCGAGGCCAGGGGTTCGAACCCCCTCATCTCCACCAGACCGCCATAATAAAAATACAGGTTGCTTATGAACCGTACAGCCGATGTTGACCGTAAGACTAAAGAAACAGCCATAACTATGAAGCTTTGTCTGGACGGAACAGGCAAACATGAAATAGATACCGGAGTCCCCTTTTTTGATCACATGCTTTCTCTCTTTTCTGTGCATGGTTTTTTTGATCTTTTTATTACCGCAAGAGGTGATCTTGAGGTCGATCTGCATCACACAATTGAAGATGTGGGTCTTGTGCTGGGTGATTCATTTAAAAAAGCGCTTGGCGACAGAAAAGGTATCAGGCGGTACGGGCATGTTGTGCTTCCGATGGACGATGCCCTGGCTTCTGTTACTGTTGATCTGTCTAATCGTCCTTATCTGGTTTACAATGTGACTCCCACGCCGTTTCCGGCAGGGAATTTTGATATTAGTCTTGGGAGGGAATTTTTCAGGGCTTTTTCAACCCAGGGAGGCATGAATCTGCACATCAATGTTTTCTATGGCCAGAATGAACACCATATAATTGAATCTGTCTTCAAAGCTGCGGGAAGGGCTCTTGATCAGGCAACTTCAATTGATGATCGTATAAAAGGAGTCCGATCAACAAAAGGGGTTTTGTAACAGGAAAAAATCCCTGCATCTTTCATTTCTCTGTCGGAGTCATATTATGCAAAGCAGACAATCTCTTTGTTTCAAAATGCTGTGCTTTTTTCTTTTTACGCCATTATTGCTTGCAGCCTGTAAGGCCGGCGTGATTGTGGCTGAACCGTTGTCTCCCCTTGATGGCATTGAAAAAGTTCTCATTGTGCCTTTCAAAGATGTGTCAGCAGTTTACGGAAAAGAAAATAATGCGAGATGCCCTGTATGTGGAAAAGTATTTCTTACCGGAACCATACAGGAAGGCTCTGATATCATGCTGACCAGACAGCTTATTTCATTTATTAAAAGCAATACGGATATTAATATTATTTATCCAAATCAGGCCCAAATGCAATCAGACGATTTTAAAGGCGGCAATGAATCAAGGGCACATGAAGTTAATAAGCTTATAGAAAGCGGACGGTTACTGGGAGCTGATGCGGTTATGATCGGTCATTTATACCGTTTCAGCGAACGGATTGGAACAACTTATTCGGTCGTTTCACCGGCTTCAGTTGCCTTTGATCTGCATCTTATAGGCGTTTCAAGCGGCCGTGTTCTATGGGCAGGGCATGTAGATGAGACCCAGCGCTCATTAAGCGAAAATCTTTTTGAAATAGGCTCTTTTATAAAAAGGAAAGGGGAGTGGGTTTCTGCCGATGACCTGGCAACCTCAGGTCTTGATGACTTGCTTATAAAATTATTCAAGAAATGATTATAATACCGGCGGTAGATATTAAAAATGGAAAATGTGTCAGGCTCCTGCAGGGAGAAAAGGATTTAGAAACTGTTTTTTCAGACAATCCTTCAGCGATGGCCTGCAGATGGGAGAATGAAGGGGCCGAATTAATTCATGTCGTTGATCTCGACGGTGCTTTTGAAAAGTCTCCCAGGAATATTGAGGCCATAAAAGAGATACTTGCAAAAGTTAAAGTTGATATACAGGTTGGTGGCGGAATAAGGAATGAAGAGACCATCGGCATGTTTGTTGATATCGGTGTAAAAAGGGTTGTAATCGGGACAGAGGCACATAGAAATCCCGGGCTGGTAAAAGATGCTTGCAGACACTATCCCGGAATGATAGTTGTTGGAATTGACGCAAGAAACGGTCTTGTTGCAATAGACGGATGGACTAAAACAACGACGATGAAGGCTATTGATCTTGCGAAAAAATTTGAAGATTGCGGTGTGGCTGCTATCAATTTTACCGATATATACAGAGATGGAATGCAGACGGGACCGAATATAGAGGAAACACGTTGCCTTGCGGAATCTGTATCGATACCGGTTGTTGCTTCCGGCGGTGTTTCAACAAAAGAAGATATTTATAACCTGCTTAAAATTGAGAAATATGGTGTTGTGGGTGTTATTACGGGCAAGGCTATTTATAGTGGAACACTTGATTTTAAAGATGCCGTACGTATTTCAAAGCAAAAAAATGCAAATCATTGATCCTTTCTTACAGGGCATATTTCTGACACATTTATAAATATTTTTTCTGATAATAATATTCAAAATATCTTGACACATATAACTACGGTGATTAATTTCACATTTTAATTATAAGTAGTGTCCATCCGGAAACCAAATTTGGACACATGTGAGTTTCCAATTCGGAAATAGGCAGTTTTGGGCAAGCTCAAGGAAATCAAGGGATTGCGCGGAGACATACGCTTTGTATGTCGCACAAGAAATCCCGCAGATTGACACAGAGATCGAACAAAAGGGCCATTTCCGGATGGAAACTAAGTAACAGTTGCAGGTTTGCCCCGGGTATTTTGATAATAGTCTGCTGTTTAATATGTGAATTATTTTTCTGGATATTGGAAATTGTTGAAAACCAGCCCTATTTTTTTAATGACCTTCCATTGTTATATTCCATATCAGTTCAATAAGTTGGAGGTTACTCCTCTTGGTGTTTTTTATTCCCGAAGAAAAAATAAATGAAATAAAAAATGCTGCAGATATTGTTGATCTCATTTCAGAATCTGTGGTGTTGAAAAAAGCGGGAAGAAACCATATTGGTCTTTGTCCGTTCCATTCGGAAAAAACGCCTTCCTTTACTGTAAGTTATGAGAAACAGATATTTTATTGCTTTGGATGCGGTACCGGTGGAAATATATTTGCCTTTTTGATGAAAAAAGAAGGGCATTCTTTCCCTGAAGCAGTCAAATATTTAGCTGGTAAATACGGGGTGCATATCCCGGATGATGCAATTACACCGGAACAGAAACAAAAAATAAGTGAAAAGGAAAATCTTTTGTCTGTTAATAAGCAGGCGATGAATTTTTTTTCAAAATGCCTGACTGAAAGCAACGCCGGGAAAAAAGCGCGTGATTATCTTCGAAAGAGGGAAATTTCTCAAGAGACTTTGCGCGATTTTTGTCTCGGATATGCTCCGGAAGGGTGGAATACTCTTTTAAATCACATGACAAAAAAAGATAAGCATTCCCCTCTTTTGCTTGAGAAAGCAGGATTGATCATAAAAAAAAATGATTCAGCCGGATTTTATGATCGTTTCAGGGACAGGATTGTTTTCCCTATTTTTGATGCCGGCTCTCAGGTTATTGGTTTTGGGGGGCGAGTCATGGATGATTCACTTCCGAAATATCTTAATTCCCCCGAGACTGTTGTTTTTAACAAGAGTCGTTCCCTGTATGGTCTGAATGCTGCAAAAAGCGAATGCAGGATTACAGAAACGGTATATATTGTCGAAGGTTATTTCGATCTTCTTGCTCTCCATCAGCATGGAATAAAAAATTGTGTGGCTACACTTGGGACTGCTATCACACCTGAACATGTGAAGATGTTAAGGGGTATTGTGGGCAAAGAGGGTAAGTTCATCCTTGTTTACGATTCGGATGCCGCAGGAATAAAGGCAGCTTACAGGAGTACCGAAATATTCGATAAGGGATATGCGGATGCAAGGATTCTTGTGCTTCCTTCAGGATATGATCCTGATTCATATCTTGTTGAATTTGGCGCTGAATCTTTTAAAAATGCTGTTTCAGGAGCTCTTGGCGCGGTTTCTTTTCTGATAAACCGCGCAATCAAAAAACATGGTATGTCGATCGAAGGGAAAATTCGTATTATATCGGAATTAAAGAAAGTTATCTCCTCAGTCGGAGATAATATTGAAAGATCTTTGTATATCAGGGAACTTGCTGAAAAAACGGATATTGATGAAGCCGCAATTCGTGAGAAGATCGGCGGGGCTACGACTATCTCCGGTTCAGATTCCATTCCTGTGACCGGAAATGAAAGAGGCAGCAGACTTGAGAGACGGATTATTGCAATGATGCTCCAGTTTCCTGAAATAATCCCGGAAATAATTAAACGTGATCTATTAAAGAATTTTACCGATGATATATTAAAGTCTGTTGGATATGATATTATCAGGCAGCAAAATTTGAGCAGTTGTCACGACCCTGACATGATCCCTGTTTTTGATGATGATGAGAAAAACCGTATAGCAGCTTTTCTTGCTATCAGTGAAGATGCATGGGACCGTGATGGCTGTATGAAATTGATGGCACAGTTTGAAGATTGCCGGGAACGGCAGAAAGATACGAGTATTAATAAAATAAAGGCTGCTGAAGAAATAAAGGATAATAAGTTGCTTTTGGAATTATTGAGAGAAAAGCAAATTCAGGCAAGAAAGAAGAGATCTAATAACCTGATCGCTTTGGGAGGCGAAACTCAATGACAGATAATTTAGTTCAAAAAAAGGGAAAGAAGACAAAGAAGCAGGCTCTGACAAAAGAGACCCATAAAATTGGTAAAAGGGGCAGAAAAAAGGGATCGGCATCAAAGACCGAAAGCGAAAAAAAGAGCAATAAAAATAGTTTTGAAGATTTGGTATCAAAAGGAAAGAGTCAGGGCTTTATAACTTATGAAGAGCTCAATGAAGAATTATCTGAAAATGTTATTTCCCTGGAACAGTTAGATGAGACATTAATGCTTTTTAGTGAACAGGACATCGAATTGGTTGATGACGGTAAAGATAAAATGCCTGAAAGCGAAAAAGAATTAAAAGAAAAAAAGATAAACCGGGGAGGAGACTCGGCTCTTGCAAATTTTGGAACTGTGACGGATCCGGTAAAAATGTACCTTAGAGAGATGGGACTCGTTACTCTTTTGAGCAGGGAAGGGGAAGTCGATATCGCCAAAAAAATAGAAGATGGCGAGCAGGAGGTTTTAAGAGCTCTGATTAATACGGTGACATGTGTTGAACATATCGTAGATCTCGGAGTGCAGATAGAAGGAGGAACACAACGGCCTAAACATGTTCTTAAAGATTTTGACGAAGGCGATACTTACGTTGATGAAATGCTCCAGATTGAAAATTTTATCAGGGCGATCCATTCAATAAAAGAGGTACATGAAGAGAACAAGTTGCTTCGTGATAGAATGTATTTTCCCAAACTCGATAAGGATGAAGCTCGGCGAATAAAGAAGCTGATTTCAGTCAATAACAATAAAATATTTGATCTTCTTAAAGAATGGAGGCTTGAAAGCAGTGTTCTGGACAAGCTTGAGGCGATCATGAAAGATCATATCTGCTGGTTCGAATCCATGGAAAAAACCACATCATATTGCGCTGAGAAAGTAGAATCTTCCTTATCAGAGCTTCGCACCAATCTTAAATCCAAGAGCAATTTCATGAAATGGTCCAGGTCACGCTGCAAGCTTGGGAAGGATGAGGCTTCATCGCTTTATGATGAGCTCAAAAAAAACCAGGAGCATGTGCACGAAAGAGAGCATGAAATAAAATCAAATTGCCGCACACTGAAAAAAATTATGTCTTCTGTTGCAGAAGGACGCCTTAATGCAAAAAAAGCCAAGAGCGAATTGACGAGAGCCAACCTACGCCTTGTCGTAAGCATAGCAAAGAAATATACAAACAGAGGCCTTCAGTTTCTGGATCTGATTCAGGAAGGAAACGTAGGCCTAATGAAAGCCGTTGATAAGTTTGAATACCGCCGGGGCTATAAATTCAGTACATATGCAACATGGTGGATAAGGCAGGCAATAACCAGGGCAATAGCGGATCAGGCGAGAACCATACGCATTCCGGTGCACATGATCGAAACGATAAATAAACTTATCCGGACATCAAGGTATCTTGTCCAGGAGCAGGGGCGTGAGCCGACACCCGAGGAGATTGCCGAAAAGATGGAAATTCCCCTGGAGAAAGTGCGCAAGGTCTTAAAAATAGCCAGGGAACCAATATCTCTGGAAACTCCGATAGGTGAAGAAGAAGACAGCCATCTTGGCGATTTTATAGAAGATAAAAAATTCAGACTTCCTTCCGAAGCGGCGATAAACCAGAATCTTGCAGAGCAGACGAGAAAGGTGCTCGCAACATTGACTCCGCGCGAAGAGAAGGTCCTCAGAATGAGGTTCGGAATCGGAGAAAAGGCTGACCATACTCTGGAAGAGGTCGGCCAGGATTTTCAGGTGACACGTGAGCGCATAAGGCAGATAGAGGCCAAGGCGTTAAGAAAACTGAGACATCCAACGAGGAGCCGCAAGTTGAAAAACTTCATCGAAATGTAAAAGGCGGACTTTTTACGCCGTCAAATGTAGAGCTTGACAAAGTATCAATACAAATATAGAAAGTCAGGCGTCAAGGTGTTTTGAGGGCCCATAGCTCAGCTGGTAGAGCCACCGGCTCATAACCGGTCGGTCCCTGGTTCGATCCCAGGTGGGCCCATATCTTGAGACCTTTTCAGATTTATAGAGGTCATCGCAATGCGGGATATTGATTTTACCCTAAAAAAACCGGTTTTTTACTTTAAAGGCGTGGTTGCATGAAACCACGCCTTTTTTATGATTCCGGAGAATTTACAGCATTCCTGCAAATTGTTAAAGGATCATCAAAATGATGAAATTATCCCATGCAAGCTACAGTATCTGATGTTATAAAAATAATTGAAAAAATTGCACCATCCATGCTTGCAGAAAAGTGGGACAATCCGGGCCTTCAGGTTGGAAGAAAGGATTGGCCGGTCAAAACCGCATGGGTTGCCCTGGATCCTGCCCCGGATGTTATAGCTGCAGCATGCCGGAGCAAGGTTGATATCCTTATTACTCACCATCCTCTGATCATTAATCCTTTAAAATGTATCGATTTCGGATCTGTTGCAGGCAATCTTATTCAAATGGCGGCAGTAAACAGACTGTCAATCTTTTCAGCTCATACCAATCTTGACTGTGCAAAAGATGGTCTGAATGATCTTCTTGCATCACGCGTTGGTATCAAAAATATAAGGGCGCTAAGCGGGGCCGACTCACCCGGCAAGTGCAAGCTCGTGGTCTATGTTCCCGCTAATCACGAAACAAAGATTCTTGAAGCACTGTTTGAAACAAATGCGGGAATAATAGACTCCTATACCTGCTGCTCTTTCAGGAGCAATGGGAAAGGGACTTTCAGGCCGGGATTTTCGGCAAAGCCTTTTACAGGGAAAAGAGGCAAAATATCCGATGTGGATGAGGTAAAAATTGAAGTAGTTGCCGTTAAACAGGATATTCCGGCAATCATTGCACATATCAGAAAAAGTCATCCATATGAGACA
>JAHJQU010000389.1 GCA_018819005.1 Pseudomonadota bacterium
CATCAACTTTTGGATACCGGATCTCTCCATTTACAGGTTTACGGGAATTTCACAAAGGATATGATATTGCCTCCCATAATGGAGCGCCCATAGTTGCAACTGCCAACGGCACTGTTTCACTATCCGAGTATAATGGATTGTTTGGAAATACAATTGCAATAAATCATGGCCACGGAATGGTAACCCGCTATGCACACGCCAGTAAATTATTGAAGAAACCGGGTAGTTTTGTTAAGAGAGGGGAAATCATCGCTCTGGTTGGCGATACTGGCAGAAGCACGGGTCCTCATGTCCATTATGAGGTGCATTTAAACGGTATGCCCGTTAATCCAGACAATTATATGCTGAACTGATTATACAATATAAGAAGAACCATCCTCAATTTTTTCCATTTACCTGCAACGACAGCAGATCCTAATTCATATCCATTCGACCTGGACAGTCCCAAAGGATACATACTCACGAAGCCGTCAACTATGATACTATTCCATCATGTGCCACTCGAAGAAAAAACAAGATTATCTGATTAAAAAGTGATACCTATGATGTATTGCAAAGTTGAATAATTATTATTAAACAAAATGGCGATTCCCGGATGAAACCGGATAAGTTTTTAAACTAAAGGGATATAGCAATGATAGGAAATTTATTAACCAAAATATTCGGCAGCAAAAACGAGCGGGAGATAAAAGCACTTAACCCTGCGGTAGAAATGATTAACTCTCTGGAATCAGGGATTCATTCCATGAGTGATGAACAACTCAGGAACCAGACATTAATATTCAAGGAGCGGCTTGGGCGCGGTGAAAAACTTGAAGAGATACTTCCTGAAGCTTTCGCCACTGTCAGGGAAGCTTCCTCGAGAACACTTAATATGAGGCATTTTGATGTTCAGTTGATAGGTGGAATGGTACTTGATGGCGGGAAGATTGCTGAAATGAAAACAGGTGAAGGAAAGACTCTTGCGGCGACACTTCCTGCGTATCTTAATGCACTCACGGGTAAAGGGGTCCATATTGTTACGGTAAACGATTATCTTGCAAAACGAGACACGGAATGGATGGGGAATATTTATCGATTCCTCGGACTTTCAGTAGGAACTGTATTGCATGGCTTAGACGACTCAGAACGTAAAGCAGCATACAGCTCTGATATTACTTATGGAACGAACAATGAATTCGGTTTTGACTACCTGCGAGACAACATGAAGTTTAACAGGGAATACTTGGTCCAGCCGGAACTCAATTTTGCGATTGTAGATGAGGTAGATAGTATATTGATAGATGAAGCAAGAACCCCGCTTATAATTTCAGGTCCCGCTGAAAAATCTACCGATTTGTATTACCAGGTCAATGGAATAGTTCCGCTTCTTAAGGAGGGGAAGGATTATTCAATTGATGAAAAAGCAAGGGCGGTTGTGCTGACCGAAGAGGGAGTAGCAAAAGCCGAAGGATTGTTGAAGGTGTCCAACCTCTACGATCCAAAACACATAGAGCTGCTGCACCATATTAATCAGGCTTTAAAGGCACATACACTATTTAAGCTGGATGTTGACTATATAGTAAAAGACGGCGAAGTTATTATTGTTGACGAATTTACAGGCCGATTGATGCCTGGGCGCCGTTATAGTGACGGTTTGCACCAGGCGCTTGAGGCCAAGGAAAATGTTAAAATAGAGAATGAAAATCAGACTCTTGCAACGATTACATTTCAGAACTACTTCCGTATGTATAATAAGCTTTCAGGAATGACAGGCACAGCCGACACCGAGGCTGCCGAATTCAAGAAAATTTATAATCTTGATGTGATTGTTATTCCAACAAATATGACAATGATACGGGAAGATTATCCGGATTCCATTTACAAGACTAAAAGAGAAAAATATGAGGCAGCAATTAATGAAATATCCGAACTGAATAAAAAGGGGCAACCGGTCCTTGTGGGGACTGTTTCAATTGATGTTTCAGAAAGTTTAAGCACTAAATTGAAGAAAAGAGGCATCAAACATACTGTATTAAATGCCAAAAATCATGAAAAAGAGGCTGAAATTATTGCCATGGCCGGCCAGAAAGGGTCTGTTACTATTTCAACAAATATGGCGGGACGAGGAACCGATATCGTGCTGGGGGAAGGAGTTACCGCGCTTGGCGGGCTTCATGTTCTTGGCACTGAAAGACATGAAAGCAGGCGCATAGACAACCAGCTCAGGGGGCGGTCAGGCAGGCAGGGAGATCCGGGTTCTTCAAGATTTTATCTTGCCCTTGAGGATGACCTTCTCAGGATTTTTGGAGGCGAGCGCATTACAGGCATTATGGAAAAGCTTGGAATGCAGGAGGGTGAACCCATTGAACACAATCTTATCAGCAGGGCAATTGAAAATGCCCAGGCAAAAGTTGAAGGGCACAACTTTGATATAAGAAAACAACTCATTGAATACGATGACGTGATGAACCAGCAGCGCGAAGTAATATACAGGCAGAGGCGTGAGGCGCTTAACGGGAAAAGTCTCAAGTCTGCTATTGAAAGCATGATTCAGGAAAAAGTCGAGGATATCGCAATTACTTTTGCCGACGAAAAAATGCTCCCTGAAGAATGGGATCTAAACGGAGTATCAGAAGCGGTTTTCAAGCAGTTTAACTTTCGTATGAATAATTTAAGTGGCGGGAATCTGGAAGGAATGACAAAAGAAGGCCTTGAACAACTTATTTATGATGAGGCTCTGGCAGTCTATAATGAAAAAGAGAAACTGGTAGGTTCTGAAGATTTCAGGCATCTTGAACGCGTCATTATGCTCCAGACAGTAGATAACCTCTGGAAGGATCACCTTCTTTCGATGGATCATCTTAAGGAGGGGATAGGTCTCAGGGGTTATGCCCAGCAGAATCCTCTTGTGGTTTATAAGAAAGAAGGTTTTGAGATGTTCCAGGATATGATTTCAAGAGTCAAGGAAGAAATTGTAAACATCATGTTCAGGATTCAGATATCCGAACCACAAAAAATAGAAGAAATAAGAAAGCCTAAGGAGCAGAAACTTTTATTTTCCGGCAGTGACGAAGGGGTTGCAAAGAAACCTGTGAAGAGGGAAGAGAATAAGGTCGGGAGAAACGATCCATGTCCGTGTGGTAGCGGCAAAAAGTTCAAAAAGTGCTGCGGAAGATAATGGATGAATGATCAGTGACGAGGGCGTGCGGAGTGATGAGTGAGGAAGGGGCAAGGGTCAAGGAATAAAAACAGAATATCGAATATCGGACATCGAACTTCGAAAAACAAACCACGATTCACGATCAACGAACCACGAACAACGATGTACAAACCATAAATCGAGATTATCCATTGCTTGTATATATAAAACTGCTCCTGACAGCTTTTTTCTGGGGAGGAACATTCATCGCCGGAAAAATTGTCGCACAAAATGTTGAACCATATTCGGCCTCGTTTTTAAGATTTGCGGTGGCATCAGCCTGTCTTGTTTTCTTTACATGGAAAATGGAGGGTAAATTTCCGGCACTTAAAAGAAATCAGATTATACCTGTAATTCTTCTCGGAATGACCGGCATATTTTCATACAATGTTTTTTTCTTCAAAGGGCTTAAGATAATCGGAGCCGGACGCGCAGCTCTGATCATTGCAAACAATCCTGTTTTTATAACTCTTCTTGCGTCATATTTTTTCAAGGAAAGATTGAATGTATTCAAGCTTGCAGGAGTAGCAATTTCAGTTACAGGAGCAATTGTTGTAATATCGAGGGGAAATCCTCTTGAGATTTTAAGCGGAAGCCTCGGATGGGGTGAATTGTATATCTTCTGCTGTGTTTTGAGCTGGGTTGCTTTTTCATTAATAGGCAAGTCAGTCATGTCGGATCTTTCTCCTGTTGTCGCTATAACATATTCTTCAATAGCCGGGACCGCTTTCCTTTTTATTCCTGCGTGGTATGAAGGAATTGCTTTTAAAATGTTGACATATTCTATTTCAGATTGGCTGGGCATTGTTTATCTCGGATTTTTCGGAACAGTCCTTGGATTTGTATGGTATTATGAAGGTATAAAAAAAATAGGACCTTCAAGGGCAAGCCTCTTTATTAACTTTGTCCCTATCAGCGCGGTGTTTCTTGCTTTTTTCATGCTGAAAGAGCCGGTTACGCTTTCCTTGCTGGCCGGGACAATATTGGTATCATCGGGTGTTTACTTGACTAATTCGAATATGTCCGGAGCATCTGCCAAAACATCTGTCAGAGGCGCAAGTTGAGAGGTGAGTGAACATAGAAGCCGGAACCGGAAATAAGAAACTTATATCTTAAAAGAAGGGGGAATATTGCATGAAAAAATCTATATGGATTATTGTTTTATTCTGTGTGGTTATTGCATTCGGGTGTCATTCGAGAACAGATGCTCCAAAAACGTCAAAGCAAGAACAGAAGGAAGCAAAGAAGGAAGAGAAAAAGGAACAAAAAGAAGATAAAAAAGTTAAGACGGAATATTCACCAGCGGCGGTTTCTGCCGGTAAAAATCTAAAAATATCAGTCCTGATGGACACAGGCGATGATAATATTGCGCTGGAAAAGATCGACCAGCGTGAGCAGTTGAATGATTGGATGGGCAGGGATTTGGTGGCAATGCTCAACAAAGCCGGATATGAAGCAGCCCTGATAGAAAACAGCGGCCAGTATAAAAAGGGAACTTACCTACTCAAAGTGACTATAGTTAAGTATAGTGCAGGCAGTAAAGCGGCACGGATCATTGTCGGATATGGTGCAGGCGCCGTTTCCCTTGATACAAAGTATGAGCTTTTTGCGCCGGATGGAAATCGAATTCTTTCCGATGCGCATGGCGTCGGTTCCGGTCGAGACTGGACATACTGTGCAAGAAAATTAAATAAACAGACAGTTGATGCAGTGTCGGATAAGATCAGGCGATAAGGGCTTCCGTATGACTTTTTACGGGTCATCAAACTATTGGATATAAGAAGGTTTCCGGAGATTGTGAATAAATTGGGAAAGAAGAGTTCTTTTGATTTTGACGTGCCGGTTAACAGGCGAGGCACTTCCTGACACCTGCCGTCAATAGTCGACCAATCTGTTTGTTTCCCGTTTTTTGCTATGCATAAAACTGCTTCCAGGGAAACAAATAGATACAAAGCTGCGTGCTTCTTCAAGAGTCTTACGTGTTGACATGTCATATCTAATCAATAAGTTTTATAGTTCGTCCGGTTGAGACATAGCTTCCTCTTCCCTATAGTAAGCTGAAATCAAGCATCTGATGATTTTGGCAGATATACGTCCTTTAAATTGGTAATGAATGACATGCCATGTTTCAGCATGGATAGAAAGGGTTTTCCCGATGCTTATAAAAGCTTCCCAGACGCTGCGCAATACTTTGCAAGATTTATTCTATAAAAAACGAAACTTTATCTTGACATACTAACCCCATTTCTCTATGTCTCAAGAAGTAAAGAAACCAGTCTGATCCAAAACTAACAAAAGCAGATTCATTCTGCATTTTTGTGAGGGCTATGAAACTGAAACTTCTCTTAAGCTTATGTTTGTCCTTTCTTTTCTTTTTAAATGCCTGTGCAACCATCCAAAAGCCCGAAACCAGGATAGTTGATACAACGCCTCAAGTAAGTAAAACTCAGATTCAGCAATCCCCAGAAATAAGAAAAGGTTTGAAAAGGAAGGTCGCCGTTGGCCGATTCACCAATGAGACCAAATACGGTCAGAGCTTCTTTCTCGATGATCAGAAGGACCGGATCGGAAAACAGGCTGTCGATATTCTGTCCAATAAATTATTGCAGACTGAAAAATTTATCATTCTGGAACGTGCGGATTTAGATAAGCTTCAGAAGGAACTGGCCATTGGGAGTGCCGCTCCCCTCAAGAACATGGCTGATTACATCATCGTTGGATCGGTCACGGAGTTCGGCAGAAAAGATATGGGCGAGGTCGGCATCTTTAGCAGAACAAAGAGACAGACGGCCTTTGCCAAGGTTCATGTGCGCATGATTGACGTTGCCACTGGTCAGATTATTTATTCGGAAGACGGCGAAGGGACAGCATTCGCCGAGGCAGGAACGGTTTTCGGCGTCGGCGGCCAAGCAGGCTATGATTCCACGTTGAATGACAAGGCTTTGGAAGCGGCCATTACAAATTTATCGTCTAATATAATTGAGAAACTTCTCGATAAACCCTGGAGGGGGTACATCCTTGGGCAGGAGGACAATCAACTTATCATTTCCGGGGGCAAGTCGCAGAATATCAAGGCGGGAGATATTTTTCAGGTTTATCTGGAAGGGAGGAAGGTTAAAAATCCCCAGACGAATATGGAGGTTTCTTTGCCGGCAAAGAAGCTTGCAAAAATTAAGGTTGCGGCCACCCTTGGAGATACACCTGAAAATGAGGTTTCACTGGCTTTGGTGGTTGAAGGAGACAGCAATCTTACCGATTATAAAGCAAAAAATGATTACAGCGGTTTATTCATAGGGGAATCGAAGGAGGGCAATTGATCATGGCCAGAAATCTGATCCTTTCAGGTTTGCTTTTGCTTTCGATTGTTAGTTGCGGACATTATGAAGGTGTAGTCCAGCCGACTCCCAAAAGCTACCTTGCTTTTATAGGAAATACCCGAGACTCTGTGGCTGTCATTGACGATGTGATAACGCTGAATCTCGATAAGGAACTTCAGGAAACGGATGGAAGAGAAAAGACTGTTCTTTTTCAGATCGCCCCAGGAAAACATAAAGTGATTGTGACCAGGATGGGACGAGAAGTCGTCAATCGTGTCATCATCGTTGCCGATGGCGCGACAAAGGAAATTCAGGTGCCATGAATCATCTAAAATTTGGATGCATCGTCTTATTGGCCATTTTTCTGTCGGGTTGTGCGGCTCAGCGTATGTACAACTGGGGAGACTATTCAAATACTCTGTATCAATCAAAAAAGCACCCATCCGATAAGTCTGACCTCAGCCACCTGCAAGAACTTGAAAAAATTATTGAAGAATCGATGAAAGACAATTTGCGGATTCCTCCTGGGGTCTATGCGGAGTTGGGTTACATCTATTTCCGTCAAAACAAAAGAGACCTGGCAATTAATAATTTTAAAATGGAGAAGGAGTTATATCCGGAATCCACACTTTTAATGGATCGGCTGGAAAAAGCCGCCAAACTTGACGACAAACCAAAACCTTCCGAAGGCAACGCCCAGGATGCGTCGCCAGATAAACCGGATAAACAGGAGAAATAGTGAACAAGACCAGTATTGTAAAAATGAAAGCCTGTTTGCTCCTGGTTATCTTGACCTTTATAGGTTTTTCCTTAAGTGCTTGTGCCACTATGGTTACGAAAGGGGATAAATTCCCCCTTCTTTATGAGGAGATGCCTGTTTCCATCTTGATCCTTCCGCCGATGAATGAATCGACAGCGGCGGAGGCCAAGGATTATTACGCCACAACCATTCAAGAACCCCTGTCTTTCAGTGGATATTATGTTTTTCCCTATGAGATCACGACTGATATTCTTAAGATGGAAGGGATCTATGACGCAGAATTAATAAAGGATCTTCCACTGCAGAAATTCAGGGAATACTTCGGTGCGGATGCGGTTCTGTTTACCACCATTAAAAAATGGGATCTTGTTTACATGGTAATTGCGGCCAACCTAACCGTATCGATTGATTGTGAATTGAAATCAACTAAATCCAACGCCACCCTCTGGCAATATAATGGGACAGTGGTGGTCGATCTTTCTGGAGGAAATACAGGCGGAGGTATTGCCGGTCTTATTGTCAAAGCTGTTGTGACAGCCATTAATTCCGCCATGGCGGACTATGTCCCCCACGCCCGCACTGCAAATTATATGGCACTCAGTACTTTGCCTTACGGAAAATATCACCCCCTCTATGGAAAAGATCGCGAGCAACAGTTCGTAGAACAAACCAGACTTAAACAGTAGTTTCCTGATATTCTTGCCTCATATGGTCAGCATTATGATGTTTCATCGAAGGGTATGCGTAAATGTTTCTTCGGTGAACTGACTGATCTGGTCAAGTAAAAATGGACACCTGGTTAAGCTACTTTTGCCATGCATAAAACTGCTTCCAGGGAAACAAATAGATACAAAGCTGCGTGCTCCTTCAAGAGACCTACGTGTTGACATATCGCATCTAATCAATATGTTCCAGTTCATCCGGTTGAGACATAGCTTCCTGACAATTCATTTTGACATTTTAACAAGTTATGATATTCAAATCTGGACTGTTCTGGCCTTTTGACATAATTCCTGCTATATTCTCAAAATGAGGCTTTGCGAATGATAAAGGCAAGTTGGAGCAGGTGCCGTTTCTCTTGATACGCGCTACGAGCTTTTTGCCCCTGGGGGAAATCTTCTGGTTTCAGATGAGCACGGAGTCGGTTCCAGTATGGACTGGACTTCCTGCGCAAGAAAACTGAACAAACAGACAGTCGAAGCTGTGTCCGGCAAGTTAAAATAATAAAGATTAAGCTGATTTCTGCAAACCAGATTTTTTATAACCATTGGCCGGGTTCCAAAGGTATAATTTGAATATGACGGACTATTTTAATTTTGATACTCCTGTTGACAGGAGCGGCACATACAGCATGAAGTGGGATAAATACAAGGGGAAAGATATTATTCCTCTTTGGGTTGCTGACATGGATTTTCTTTCTCCTACTGCCGTTATTGATGCTTTAAGTGAAAGTGTTAAGCATGGTATATTCGGCTATACTTTGCCCCCTGATGAGCTTTCAGCAATTATCGGCCGAATGCTCGAAGAAGAATACGGATGGAAAACCGAAAAAGAGTGGATTGTATGGCTGCCGGGACTTGTGACAGGGCTTAACGTTGTATGCAGGGCGGTGGGTGAAGACGGAGATGATATTATGACCGCAATTCCTGTTTATCCTCCCTTTATCACAGCTCCGGCGAACTCCCGCCGGAATCTTATAAAAACGCACCTTGTAGAAAAAAACGATAAATGGGGATTTGATTTTGAAAACATTGAAAAAGCGATAACGAAGCGCACACGTCTTTTTCTGCTCTGTAACCCCCATAATCCTGTCGGGCGTGTTTATAACATTGATGAGCTTATCTCTCTTGCTTCAATCTGCTCAAGACACAGTATTATAATAAGTTCCGATGAAATTCATTGCGGTTTGCTGTTCGAGCCGGGAAAGCGCCATATTCCCATCGCTTCCCTTTCTCCTGAAATAGCAGACCGCACAATAACCCTTATGGCTCCGAGTAAAACTTTTAATTTGCCCGGTCTTGGCTGTTCTTTTGCCATAATCTCAAATCCGGATTTGCGGAAAAGCTTTACTGTGGCAATGAATGGAATTGTGCCACGTGTAAATACTCTGGGTTACATTGCTGCAATTGCCGCGTATCGTGACAGCCATGACTGGCATGCCGCTCTTCTTGATTATCTGCGAGAAAATCGTGATCTGGTATTAAGCTCTGTAAACAAGATGCCGGGGCTTTCGTCACGGCAGATTGAAGCCACTTATCTTGCATGGATTGATACAAGGCAGAGCGGGATTGAAGATCCCGTAAAGTTTTTCGAAGATGCGGGTGTCGGGCTTTTTGAAGGGAAAGAATTCGGTACACCGGGCTTTGTAAGGCTCAATTTTGGCTGCCGGCGGTCATTGCTTAAAAAGGCTCTTGAAAGAATGGCAATTGCTGTTGAAAGAAGATTACGCACCACCAAATCATAAACCATAAACCAGAAACGATAATCCATAATGTTTAAATATCAGGAAACAAACAGGTATTTTGCCCAGATTTCTGACGGACTCGAGGATATGGGTGCCGTGGAACTTGAGGAGCTTGGTGCTAAAGAGATACACCCCGCATACAGGGGTATTTACTTTGAAGCCGATAAAAGAACATTATACCGTATAAATTATTCATCCCGTTTGATTACGCGTGTGATTGCGCCACTTCTTGCTTTTAACTGTGAGACAGCAGAAGTTCTTTATAAAACCGCAAAAAACATAGACTGGCCCGCCATCTTTTCGGAAAGAAACACCTTTGCAGTATTTGCAACAGTTTCAAACAGCAAAATAACTCATTCCCAGTATGCCGGTCTTCGATTAAAAGACTCGATTGTGGATTTTTTCAGAGACAATTACGGAAAAAGGCCGGATGTTGATCCGGACAATCCTGATGTCTGGATAAATCTTCATATTGAAAATGACAGGGCAACAATAGGGCTTGATACTTCCGGAGGCTCCCTTCACAGAAGAGGATACCGCGGGGAAACGGTAAAGGCTCCGATACAGGAAACGGTTGCGGCTGCAATCATAAGACTTACCGGATGGGACGGGGATAAGCCGTTCTTCGATCCGATGTGCGGTTCCGGAACTCTTCTCTGTGAAGCTCTGATGCATTATTGCCGTATTCCGTCGGGAATTCTGAGGAAGAAGTTTGGATTCCAGATGCTTCCTGATTTTGATGCCGGAATATGGAAATCCGTTAAAGTTGAAGTGTCCAAGAGTATTCGCTCCATTCCTGCAGGATTGATTTCCGGAAGCGACATTTCAAAAGAGGCCGTATATACTGCAAGGGAAAATATAAAAGCGCTTCCGTACGGGGACAAAATATCCTTGAAAGTAACTGATTTTAAAAAAATTCCGGAGCTGAACAGTTGTGTGATTGTCTCCAATCCTCCATACGGAATCCGAATGGAGAGCAAAGACGGAATAGAAAACTTTTATAAATTCCTGGGAGATTTTCTTAAGCAGCGCTGCAAAGGCTCTGTAGCGTATATCTATTATGGGAACAGGGAGTTAATAAAAAAAACAGGGCTTAAACCTTCATGGAAAAAACCACTTATCAGCGGCGGCCTTGATGGGCGGCTTGTAAAATATGAGCTTTACTAAAAATCCGGGGGGATTATGAGCATCTTAAAGCAAATATTTGGAATATGTGAAACCAAAAAAATGGAAGATCTCGGATGAGACTGTGAAGCAGGGCGGTATGCTTTGTATTGAAACAATAAATCTGTTGATTTTTAATTTGGGGAGGATTAATACTAACTCAACATGATTGAAGGTTGTAGTTAAATGCAAAGTTTCAATACAAGCCATTCACAACCGAAACCAATTATTCGGTCTTTATCTTGTCAATATTTCACATCAATTATATGAGGTAATTCACAGACAATAAATTAATAATCTATGAATATAACCTATCGTTGAAATTAGTAATAATTGAGAAATAGGGAGGGCAAACAATGAATGATATACAAAGAGCAATAGTAGTGGCGATAGCCGGTCTTGTATTATGTTCAACCCTGGCTTTTGCGGGTTCGGATGTAAAGGGAGCTATAATAAATACATCCAACACAAAAAACAAGGTTAATGTTGCCCTGGGAACAGAAAGCAAGGCAAATTTGGATTCGGTTAATCTTAAAGACAGCAAAGTTACAGGTGCCGTTGTCAATACTCCGGCAGGAAAAACTTCTGTAAATGTTGCAGTTGGAACTAATAACAAGGCTAATCTCAGCTCCGTTAATATGGAAGGGAGCAGTGTGAAGGGTGCTGTAATAAATACTTCAGCCGGGCAGACCAGTACCAATGTTGCAGTAGGAAGCTCAAATACTGCAAACCTCGGTTCTACGAACATGAAAGGAAGTGATGTCAAGGGTGTTGTTGTGAATACGGCGGCCGGGAAGGCGCTGACGAACGTAGCTCTTGGGAAAGACAATACGGCGAAACTCGGTGCAACCGATATGAAAGATAGCAATGTAAAGGGAGCTGTGATCAATACTGCAGGCGGACAGGTTCTGACGAATGTGGCTCTTGGTAAGGATAATACCGCAAAACTTGGTGCTGTTGACATGAAGGGGAGTGATGTCAAGGGAGCCATAGTGAACACGGCAGCCGGTCAGGTAGTAACGAATGTTGCGCTTGGTGCCGGAAATAAGGCAAGCCTTGGTGCAGTTGACATGCAGGGAAGCAGTGTCAAGGGAGCCATAGTTAATACAGCAGCCGGCCAGGCGGTTACGAATGTGGCTCTTGGAAAGGATAATACTGCAAAACTTGGTGCGGTTGACATGAAGGGGAGTGATGTCAAGGGAGCCATAGTTAACACAGCGGCCGGTCAGGCAGTGACGAACGTTGCGCTTGGAGCCGGAAATAAGGCAAGCCTTGGTGCAGTTGACATGCAGGGAAGCAGTGTCAAGGGCGCCATAGTGAACACGGCAGCCGGTCAGGCAGTGACGAACGTTGCGCTTGGAGCCGGAAATAAAGCAAGCCTTGCGGCTGTGGATATGCAGGGAAGCAGTGTCAAGGGTGCCATAGTAAACACCGCAGTCGGACAGGCAGTCACGAATGTGGCTCTCGGCAAAGACAATAAAGCAAGTCTTGCTTCCGTTGAAATGAAAGGAAGTGAAGTTAAGGGCGCCATAGTGAACACGGCAGCCGGGGCTGCTGTAACGAACGTTGCGATTGGTAAAGACAACAAGGCAAACCTTGCTGCTGCGGAAATGAAAGGCAGCAGCATGAAGGGTGCGATTGTGAATACTGCTGCTGGAGGAGCTGTAACGAACGTTGCTATTGGAGCAGGCAATAAAGCCAATCTTGCTGCAACAGAAATGAAAGGCAGCAGCATGAAGGGCGCAATTGTAAATACTGCTGCGGGCGGAGCTGTGACAAACGTTGCTATAGGAAAGGATAACAAGGCTAATTTGGCTGCTGTTGACATGAAGGGAAGTGATGTCAAGGGAAATATTGTAAATACCGCGGCTGGTGGAGCTGTTACGAACGTTGCTATAGGAAAGGGTAATAAGGCCAACCTGGCCGCTGTGAACATGGAAGGCAGCAGTGCCAAAGGTAATATAGTTAATACTGCAGCAGGCGGAGCTGTTACAAACGTTGCGATAGGCAGTAACTCCAAGGCAAATTTGTCTTCTGTTGACATGAAAAACAGCAGCGTGAAGGGTAATATTGTAAATACTGCGGCTGGCGGAGCTGTTACAAACGTTGCAATAGGCAGTAACTCTAAGGCAAATTTATCATCGGTTAACATGGAAAACAGCAACATGAAAGGAAATATTTCAAATACAACAGTGGGTGGAGTTGTAACAAACGTTGCTATAGGGAGTAATACCAAGGCAAATCTGGGTTCTGTTGATATGAAAAACAGCAGCATGAAAGGAAATATCTCCAACAGGGCGGCAGCAGGAGTGATGACGAATGTTGCGGTAGGGAGTAATTCAAAGGCAAATCTGGGTTCCGTTGTTCTTGAAAACAGCAATGTTAACGGAAATATCAGTAACAGAGTTACCGGCGGTGTTGTAACAAATGTTGCCGTTGGATCAGGAAGCGAAGCAAATTCCGGTTCTGTTATTATAAAAAACCGTGGTTCCGGTGGTGCGGGCACTAATTCGGGTACCGGGCTTGTTATTAACGATGTCAGGGTTCCTTTCGGAGGAATGGGCGTGGCTAATACGAATGTGGCTATAGGCGGTACATCCAATAAAAACTCAGTTGTTAAAAAATAAATAGAGTTCCGAATCTTTTCTGATTTGATATGATTTGCGGGCTGTTTGTCTGATCAGAAAAGAGAATGTAAAAAAGCTGGGATAATTTATAATAATATCAAATTCATGCATCCGCATGGGAAGGAGCTAATAAACAATCAAAAAGAAGGCCTTTTAAAGGAGTGAATTGTTCACATAATAAATGTGAAATTATTCACTGACAAAAATATTTACGGTATGTTATTATAGACACGAAATTGTGGTTGGTTTTATTCATTCAACAAGAAAGCAACAAAGGAGGCAAAAAAATGAAGAAAGTATTTTTAGTTATGGGTATTCTTTTGATTTGTGTTTCGTTGGCTTATGCAGGATCAGAAATAAAAGGCGCTGTTATTAACAAATCTGATGTTAAAAATGCAGCCAACGTCGCGATGGGCCAGGGCGCAACAGCCCAGATGGGTACAGTAGCAATTAAAGATTCCAAGGTACAGGGCGCTGTTATTAACAAATCTGATGTTAAAAATGCAGCCAACGTCGCAATGGGCCAGGGCGCAACAGCCAACATGGGTACAGTGGACATGAAGAACTCCCAGGTTAAGGGTGCTATTATCAATCAGTCCAAGGTTGAGAATGCAGCCAACGTGGCAATGGGAAAAGGTGCAACAGCCCAGATGGGTACAGTAGCCATGAAGGATTCCAAGGTACAGGGCGCTGTTATCAACAAATCCAATGTTAAAAATGCGGCCAACGTGGCGATGGGCCAGGGCGCAACAGCCAACATGGGTACTGTTGACATGAAAGGCTCTCAGGTTAAGGGCGCCGTTATCAATCAGTCCAACGTAGAGAATGCAGCCAATGTAGCAATGGGCAAAGGCGCAACAGCCCAGATGGGTACAGTAGCCATGAAGGGTTCCAAGGTACAGGGCGCTGTTATCAACAAATCCAATGTAAAGAATGCAGCCAACGTGGCAATGGGCCAGGGCGCAACCGCCAACATGGGTACTGTGGACATGAAGAACTCAACAGTGAAGGGTGCCGTTATCAATCAGTCAAATGTAGAGAACGCAGCCAACGTGGCAATGGGAAAAGGCGCAACAGCCAATACTGGTTCAGTAGTTATCAAATAGTAGTATTTTATTGTTAAATAATTTAGACGATCAGGGTTGCGGTTGTTTGCCGCAGCCCTGATCAAAATGAAGCTGATTGAGTAAAAGAAACGTGGATAATATTTCCATATAAAGTGGTACAGCGACCCTCCCGAAAATTTTTCTCTGTGTATATTAATAGTGTTTTGACATGGGGCATAATATTTTTTATAATCAAATATATAAGAGTTAACATTTAAGGTATCACGGCATTACATCAATTTTCACCGTCTGGTGGAGGGGGGCATATGTATAAGAAATGGTTCATAATAGTATGTGTTGTTATTATTCCGGCTATGATTACTGGTTATAGCTGGGGGGAAAGTGATCTTGAAGACGGTATTTCAACATCTACCGATGATGGAATTCAAGCTGATGACGAGTTAGGCAAGAAGGATAATAATATTAACTTTATTGTTCTGGAAGCAATGGCAGCGGCCAAAATGAAAGCTAAAAAAGGTGATCAGGCTTCTAAAAAGAGTAGCGGTGACATAACGGGAGATAAGAATGAGAACAGTGTTGTAGTCGGAGCTGGCTCTCAGACTGGAAATATATATAATATTCAGGTTATGAAATAACACGTGTTGGATTAATATATACACGATGAATCAACTGAAATCTTTAATTGCCTTAAAAGATTATTTATAGAGGGGGAAAATGAAACATACATTTTGGAATAAGCAGACCTGCCGGAAAATGCGAATCGTTTTGATAATCATGTCATTTTCCTTGCTTCTGGTTTCATGCGCATCGATGGATCCGGCGAATGTTGATGTTGAGCTTAAAACAGCCCCACCGGTTGCACAGGTCACAAGTTTTACGCAGGCGCTGGCAGATCTCGGATTAATGACAGAAATATATAATGTTGACGAAGTAAAAATTCAGAGCAATCCCATTGGAGATAATACCGGAACATCGGGATCAACGGGGGGGAAATACCAAGAGACATCACAGAAATGATAAAAAGCTCTCTTAATTCAATAGGTGGTAGAGTACTCTTCATACCTTACGACCCTTCCTTTATTCAAAACCAGATGGTGACCGGCTATTCGAACTTTGATGAAAAACTTATTCCCGATATTGTAATAAGCGGTGGCATTACTGAATTTGACAGAGGATTGGAAACAAGGGGCGACGGTACAGATGTAAGTGCCGGCGCCGAGTTTACGGGTCTCCCCGGCTATCTTCCGTCAAAAGAGATTAAGCTGAGATATGGCGATACAACAAAAAGCGGACTGGCAAGTATCACTCTTGATTTTAACCTTCTTAATTTCAGAACTATGGCGGGTATTCCCAGGATGAATACCATCAACAGTATGAAGGTATCAAAAGCGATGGGTGACAAAGAACTTGGAATAAGTCTTTTTGGGCAGACATTTGGAAGAAAGGGCTCCATTAAGAAAGTTCAGGGAAGGCATGCCGCGGTCAGGCTGCTTGTTGAGTTAAGCATGATTCAGGTTGTAGGAAAATATAATGGCCTCCCATACTGGAGGTTGCTTGGTGAAGATGCTGAACCTGACAGGGATGTTGAAAGCGCTATCAAGAAATTTTATTATAAATTGTCTGATCCCGAAAGAATTTTTAAAGCACAGGAATGGTTATATCTTCACGGGCATGAGCTTCAGTTGAATGGGGTTATGGACCAGGCAACGATGGCTGCGTTACAAAAACTTGACGGCAGCTATAAACCTGGAAGTCAAATAGATGAAAACCTGTTCCTCAAAATATATGTCTCGATTCCTATTAAAGAAAGCACTTTGGGGAGAAGAGAGTATCTTACAAGGCTTATGGGACAGGAACCGGAAGCGGCAGCACAGACCAGCACTGCGCCTCCTCCTCAGGCAGCGCAGCAAGCACAGGCCCAGGCAGCTCCTGCTGCAGCAAAACAACAGCAGGCAGCTTCTGCTCCTCCCGCCGCTGTGGCAAAACAGCAGCAGGCAGCTCCTGCTCCAAAGGCCGCCGCTGTGAGCAGTGTGAAGAAAAAGAGTTCTATAGGCAGAATACTTACGGATGATGAGTGGTAAGATAACGATTCATGAAGAATGAACGAAAGAGTTACTCAAGATTAATTATAATAATCTGCCTGCTTCTGATTTTCCCTGTTTCATCATCAACAGCAGGGAACAGGGAAATGGTGGAAGACAGGACTCAGGAGATGGATGACCTGAATAAACAGATGGTCGGTCAAATTCCAGACCTGCCAAAAAATGGGAAAATTGATGCAAAAGCGAGAGTTACCAATGAGGGTGGTAGAATAATTTTCGACATTTATCAGGTAAAAACAGCCGTGAAGGAAGAAAGTATGAGTTTTGGTGGTGAGCGGCAGGAAACAGAAACAATGGAAGTGTTAAAGCCTGATACCACTAAAAAAAAGATGGAACCATCTGTATCTAAATCTAAATGAAACGTAAATAATAAACCGGAATACGATTCTGCCAATAATGGAAGAAGAGGTGATAAATGACCAGGAAATACTCCAAAGAAGGAGGAGACAGTTATATGATATCAAGACGCATTAAGGCTTTTCTTGTTTTAATTGTTTGTGTGACTTTATTTGTGCCAAACGTATGGGCCGGCAATAAGAAAATGATGGCTATCATGGCAGCAAAAAATGATGCTATGAGGGGACTTACCGAGCAGGTATATGGACTGAAAGTCCGCTCTTTGGAAGAAGTGAAAAATATGACAGCGGACAGTTACGTCGGAAAGACTGATTCAAAGACATCTGCCACTTTGTCGGGAATTAAAATTACTGATGTAATTTATGATTCACAGAAAGATATTGCCAGGGCTACAGCAGTAATGACAGCCAGTGAAATAGTGAACATAGAGGGCGCAAATGTGGCTTTGAACGGCAAGGTGTTCAAACATGTTGGCTTTGGAACAAGCTCTCCCTCCAGTGCAGGTCCTCTGAAGGCCCTGAGAGCAGCACAGATCGACGCATACAAGCAACTGGCCCAGCAAATCGCCGGTTTTACCCTCGAAAGCCAGACCACGGTTGAAAACTACATGCTTAAGTCGGATCTTATACAGACAAAAGTGCAGGCATCTCTTGCTCTTTCTGAGATAGTCGATTTTGGATGGGATAATTCCGGTGATGCATATGTCAAGATGATTTTAAAGGTTGACGAAGTAGCGGCAATGCTCGGTGAAGCTGTTATCGGCGCCGGTGAAGTTATAGAGGTAGAAGGGCTTGGTGCAATTAAGGATGATTTCAAGAAAGCTAAGGCTGCAACCAAAAAACCTTAACCCGGCTTCAGGAATATATTTTCTGTCAATCTGTATCTTTTAACTTTATATTTATCCCCTTCATTTCCCTCATTATACAGAGGTGCAGAGAAGGGGATTTTTTTTAAATTATTATTTGCCGGAAAGGAGATTATGCAATGAAAGATAAACAGCTTTGGACTGAAAGAGCCAAGTTTTTTCTGTTAGGAATAGCTGTTGTAACAGGTATCTTGTTTTTGGCCGGGGCCGATTCGCTGACTCCTCCTCCTCCTAACTATGGGAGATTTCAAATATCATCATGGGCAACTTCTTTTGGAAGCAACTCAGGAGGAGTCGGGGCTTTCGTTGTTGACACCATTACAGGAGAGACGAAAACAGTATACAGCAGAATATACGGATCCCCTGAAGAAGGAAAGCTTCTTAAAAATGATCTGAAGAAACCCTTTATCGCCATAGATTAGTTGCAGGATCCCTGGTTCTGAAAGCATCGGCTTCAACCGATAGCAAGTATTTAGAAATGGAGGCTGTATGAATCCAAAAAAATATTTATGGATGTTATACCAATTGATTGTATGTGTGATAATTGTGGGAGGCACGCAAAGTGTTGCCGGCGGAGTTACAATAAACATAGGGGGCGGCGGTGTCGGCAATGTATCTATTGATGGAGGGGTGGCACGCTCGGGCGGCAGCGGTTGCGGCGATGGCGTTGAAGGAAATGGTATTGCAAAGAAGGAAATCAGAAAAGTTGATATTTTCAGTTCTGTTGAAATCGACGGAGCCTTTAATGTTTATATAGAGTGCCGTAAAAAACAAAGCCTTGAATTGAGCGGCGACAGCAATATCCTTCCCCATATCATTACAAGGGTGAAGGGGAATACCCTCCAAATTACAACCGGCAAGACTATATGCCCGAAAGTACTGCTTGAGGTCAGGATATCCGCCGACAATATAGAGAAGGCGATAGCTTCCGGTGCTGTTGACCTTTCAATTTCAGGGGTAAATAACAATAATCTGGATATCGGGGTGGATGGTGCCGGAGATATCAAAGCAGCCGGGAGAACAAAGAACTTCAAGATTAATGTATCCGGATCCGGAGATGTGAAAGCAAAAGATCTTAAAGCCGAAAATGTTGAAGTATCGGTTAATGGAGCCGGCAGCGCAGTCGTGTACGCTTCCAGGAAGCTTAAAGCGGAAATAAACGGGGCCGGGGATATAAGTTACTACGGAAATCCTAAAGAGGTATCTGAAAATATTTCAGGTGTAGGAGATATTATAAAAAAATAAGGTCGTTTAGTTTCTTGTGCATTTTCTAAATCGGATCATACGGTTCAAGGTTTTCTCTACATCCTGGTCCCCGATTTCATAAAGCCCGGCCGTTATGTTCCATTTACTTGTTTACAAATTCTATCACAACGTTCTGTATATCAGGGGTGCTCTCAATATTTGCCGATATTTCAAAGGAGCCTGTTTTTCCCCTGGAAAAAGATCTGTTTTTATTGACATCGGTCTCAACGGAATGAACCACTACACCCTTCTCGTTTTTAAAATATACAATTACATATCCTTTCACAGGGGAGTGCCCTAAATTCTTAACGTTTCCGGAAACAAGCACATTATTACCATCTTCCTGCAGTTCAGCTACAAGGTCCTCTATTTCATAAACCGGAGCAGAAAAAGTAAGTGTTCCGGTACGTGCCGTGCTTCCTCCAAAGACATTACCCGTTAAGAGAAGAGTCGCAATAAGAACTACGGGAAGAAGAAATTTTGTTTTCATGAACTCACCTATGTAAATATCTTTAATTTGTGGCTTAAAACTCTGCCTGTATTATCTGTAACTGCTGCACCCAATAACATAATATTTTACTTCATTAATAAAGTTCCTTGTAAAAAATGTCAAGCTTGTTACTTTGTGAAATATTACCCAAAAAACATCATAAGGATAAATTAAGGCTGATTTAAAATAAAAAAACAGCCACCATTTTGTTATATGGCTGTTATGTGCAGATGGAATTCAGATTTCTATAGTTTTTGTCTCGATTTTACAATTGGATTTACGACTTGATTACTGTCTGCCGGATCGCTCTTCAGGTCGTCTTTATCTTCTGAAATTAGTCTATGGCACCTTCCACTATAAAGCCTTCTTTTTCCAGGGCTTTCTTCATGCCGGCTGTCCTGCATGGATAAAGGCGAAAATAGTACGTTCTTTTTGAGCGTTTTCGGTTTGCGGTCATCCCCACACTAATAATATCACCGCCATTATCATTTATAATCTGGAGGGCTTTTTTAACAGCGCCTGGCTTTTCACCAACGACTACGTCTATTCGTGAACTGGCTGTTAAAATGCCCATCATATTGATGAATGCCCCTAAAATATCTGTCACCGTAATGATGCCTACAAGCTTATTGCCTTTTACTACCGGCATTCCCCCGATTTTGTTTTTGTATATTTTCTGGGCTGCAATTTCAACGTCTTCATCGGGGGCAACGGTTACGGGATTTTTTATCATCAGGTCATCCAGGGAAAGTCCTCCGATCATTGAAGGAATAAGCCCCTGTTTCAGATCAGCAAGAGTCACAAAGCCTTTGAGCGTCATGTTCTTTCCCACAACAGGCAAATGGCGAATGGAATTTATCTTCATTAGCTCGATTGCTTCTGAAATGGATGCGTTTTCAGTAATCGTTATCGGGTTCGGGATCATAAGAGATTTGATTTTCATGGCGC
>JAHJQU010000390.1 GCA_018819005.1 Pseudomonadota bacterium
ATGTGTCAGATGCCTTACCTGTTACAGATGCTGCCCCTACCGGGCTATTGATCTTGATATCAGGCCTTCCGTCATGCCTGACGCATGCGAAGGTTGCGGGATCTGTTTCGCGGAATGCCCGAGAGGCGCCATTTCATTGAATTTTCCGGACAAAAGGAATGTTGCGGATGAAATCAGACAGGATGCAGACATCGCAAAATCATATCCGCATATCACCGCTTTCTGCTGCGGACGTTCGGCGGGCCGCGCAAAAGAGCTTGCCGCCTGCATGGGATACAGTCTGCCTGCAAATTTGAAAATTGTGGAGGTGCCATGCTCGGGATATATTTCAATGGAATACATACTATCAGCCTTTCAGAATAAAGCCGACGGCGTACTTGTACTTACATGTCACGCCGGCAACTGCCATTCTGAAGACGGAAATATTTTTGCCCGCCGGAGAGTCGAACAATTAAAAGAGTCTTTTTCACACATGATTTTTGAGAAAGAACGCCTTGATATTAAAACGCTTGCATCAAACATGGGGTATGAATTTGCGCAGATAATATATGATTTTGAAAATAGATTAAAGGCTCTTGGTTCAGGCAATTTACAAAAACAGAAGGTGCAAGAATGAATCAAACTGAAACGATAACCAGTATCGGGGAACTAAATCACGGCAGATTCAAAACATTGCCTTTTTCTCATGATTTCTGCATAACGTGCGGCCTCTGTTCAAGCGCCTGCCCTGCTTCGGGCATAGACGGATTTGATCCGAGAATGATGGTCAGAATGGTGGGATTAGGCCTTGAAGATGAGGTTGTGAATGCAAAATGGCCGTGGATATGCACCATGTGCGGCAAATGTGAACATCTCTGCCCAATGGAAATCCGGATTCCCGATCTCGTCAGACACATAAGGGGTTTACGTGAAAAGGCGAAAGTGCCGGGAATACTCCAGAAGGGTCTTGAAGCGGCTCTAAAAACCGGAAATAACCTTGCTCTACCCAAAGAAGATTTTATTTACATAGTGGAAGATGTGGCCGGTGAAATAGCGGAAGAACCGGGCTTTGAAGACTTTAAGGTTCCGATAGACAAAAAAGGCGCCAATCTTTTATCAACAATTCATAACAAGCTGGTAAACACCCATACAGAGGATTTGAAATACTGGTGGAAAATATTTCATGCCGCAAAAGAGGACTGGACAATAACCTCCGAGAACTGGGAAGGAACAAGCTGGGGGCTTTTTACCGGAGATGATGAAGCCGTTAAAACAATGGCCGGAAGAATCGTAGAGCAAATGAAGCGGCTGGAAATAAAAAATCTTCTCTGGCCGGAGTGAGGGCACGCCTATCTTGCGACCAGGTCTGGTCTTCAAAAATGGTACCCCAAAGAGCTCGAAAATATCGGAACATATACCGTCTTTGATCTTCTCATTAAATACATAAAGGAAGGAAGAATCAAACTTGACAAGTCAAGGTTCAAGGTTCTTGCAACATATCATGATCCCTGCAATTACGGCAGGAAAGCCGAAAAAATATTCGGTCACGGATTTTTTGACGAACCGAGATGGATACTTGACCAGTGTATTGAAAACTGGGTTGATCTTTATCCGACAAAAGAGAACCAGTTGTGCTGCGGAGGCGGAGGCGGTACGCTCACGACCGGATATAATAACGAGCGGATAGCTTACGGTAGAAATAAGATGGAACAGATCAGGGCTACAGGCGCCGAAATGGTAGTTGTCCCCTGCCATAGCTGTCACGGTCAGATTAACAGCATCAAAAAAGAATACGGCATGGAAAATCTTACTGTAAAGTACCTCTGGGAACTGGTCGCCGACTGCCTGGTATTGTAATTTTGCAAAGCCGTCAAAAAATAATATCTTGATACGAACCCTCAGCTCCCTGAGCTCATGCATTATTTGTCTTTTCTTCGGGAGCGAACAGGCTTGATTGTGGAGGAGATAAGAAAAGTTATAGAAAACCATAAATAGAACAGGCAACTTCGGGACATCAATATACTTAATTGTTTACATAAAGTGAGTTGTTCCAGAAAGTTCTGAAAATCCTCATAGTGTCAGCGGTCGGATTAAAACCAGCCAGTATTGTTATGTATTTCCCTTAAAAAGTTGCGGCTTTTTTGACGGAAATATTGTTTTTTGGCCTACACAGCTTCCTTCAACTTTTTTCCTGCTTTAAATTTTACAACGGTACGTGCTTTAATTTTGATTGCAGCACCGGTCTGGGGATTTCTGCCTTTACGAGCAGCGCGTTTCGCTTTTGAGAATGTTCCGAAACCAACAAGAGTGACTTTGCCGTCTTTTGATTTTAATGCCTTTGTAACATTTTTAGTAAATGAATCCAGGGCAGCACCGGCAGCAACTTTTGTGATTTTTGCATCGGCGGCTATTGCATCAACTAATTCTGCTTTAGTCATGTACGATTCTCCTTTATGTGGGGGGTATGGTGGCTACGCCAAAAAAACCGCATCTGGAGAATATTCTAATATAGCTTGAGTGTCAACTTTTAGTTACTGCAACTGGGCTTATATAGAGTGTCTTATTTAAGAAGTGTCATAATGGTTATATCGTTAGCTGCGTTCCGAGAGTGTCCTTAAAAATCATTCCTGATCAGTGTAGAAAGTCACGCAAGTCCCACCCCTCTCCCCCCTATTTCCCCAAAATATCCTTTACTGACTCATTCACCCGGCAGGCGATTGCAATACAATCCCGGCAAATATCTGCATCCGGGGCATATTCCGGAATAACGCTTCCAATAGGGTATTTAGAAGGAAGATAAATGGTATCGAGAAGGTCGCATTCATCGTCGGTTATACTTATATTCGTACCTTTTTCCGTGAGCATTTGTTTAAGTTTCGAAATACTATGGGTTTTGACCAGATTAGCATAAAGTTCAACCAAAACGGCTTTCAGCGACTTCTCAACACACTGCTGAACATTCTGCAAACATGAATTAAACAGGCCGCTGTCCAGCAAAATTCGAGCAGATGCAAGATTTTCGGCAGCATATTCGAGCCATATGTCTGTTTCATCTTTCATACACAACCTCGCCGTTTTCAATTTCCGGAAGAATCACGGCGTTGCCGGCGCCCGGTCTTATCGGGAAAATATCAACGGATATTTTCTTTGAAACATCTCTTGTGAGTTTTCTATATTTCATTGCAAGCGGGATATATCCTTCATGGCTGTCCTGAAAAATAGCCACATCCATATCATTGGGATTGTCGGAGATTAAAAATGATCCGAAAATTACTACCTTACGAATATTCTTTTCGTCTTTAAGACTGGCTACAAGCTGATTTTTTAATTCCTGCTTTTGCTTGATCGTAATCATATGCGATCTCTCCTATGCAGATACTTAATTATTTTTGGCCTGCCGTTCTGGAATATTCATGCTCGTCATCCTTATTAATAGCATTTCTTATGCCGGATTTCAATTATACAATAATTCTTTTTGCAATTAAATGGTTATCCCCAATTATTTTCGATCTTCCTGCTTTCGTCTTATACGATTCTACTTTTTGGTGGGGGTCTCCGCCAAAAAAACCGCATCTGGAAAATATTCTAATATAGTTTGAGTGTCAACTTTTAGTTCCTGCAATGGTGCCGGATGAAAATTGTGATGTGTTCCCGATTGCGGTGATTGTTAAAGAGAAAGACGGTTAATTTCAAGTTGTATGAATACAGCTTGAAAAATGTGAGTTTAAGCATTAGGCTGCTTATGTCCTTAACAACCTTTTTCAGTCAGAAAGGAGCACCCGCATGGCCCTTACCAAAACCGAAATAGCTGAAAGCATCCGATCTCAATTAAATTTTACAAAAATTAAATCTA
>JAHJQU010000391.1 GCA_018819005.1 Pseudomonadota bacterium
TATGGAATCGGACTTTTTTATAAAGCCGTTTAGAGACAACGAAATGGCGGTCGTCACTCCAGAGAAAGAAGACCAAGAGCTTATCCATCATAGGCTATTTTCTGAAATCGAATTGGGAATTATAAAAGATTCAACCAGGAATGAGTTACTGTCCATAGTAAAGAAAATGATCGACAGGCATTCTATTGATGCCCTGATCCTTGGTTGTACAGAGTTGCCGTTAATACTTAACAAAGATGAATTCGGGATTCCTTTTCTAAACACAACGGCTATCCATGCAGAAAGTATCGTAAACTTTTGCATTGAAAAGGAGACCTAACAATTGCTGCAGATTCGTTATATGATTTGTATTTCGGGGTAATATGGATTACAATCTGCAATTAAAGATATTTAGGAATGAAAAAGATGCAAGCGCGATATGTTGCCTGTAACTTTAAGCCTTGTTCCCTTATATATAAGAAAGGACATACAACATGACTGAAAAAAACAGCCTGCTTGATAAGGAAATATTGAACAGCGTTACAGGTAATGAACTCTCCTGCGTTACCGCTTTTGAGATAGCCGGAAGATTGCATATCCAGGCAAAAGATATCGGGGAAGCCGCAGACAGGCTCAAGATTAGGCTCATTAACTGCCAGCTCGGATTATTCGGTTATAAACCCAATAAAAAAATTGTAACAGCACAGGAGGCTGTTTCTGAGGAACACAATGCCGCCATACGCAAATCCCTTGACGGCGGGAAACTTTCCTGCATCAAATCATGGGAAATTGCAGCCGATTTGAAGATATCAAGATTTTCGGTAAGTTGCTCATGTGAAGCACTTGGGATAAAAATCAAAGAATGTCAGCTTGGAGCTTTTTAATGCCGTAATCATCCATACCCTGCAAAAGGGTTATGCCTTTTCTCGGTGCCGATGGTTGTTTCAGGACCATGTCCGGCGAAAACCTTCACATCATCTCCAAGCACAAAAAGCTTCTTTCTTATGCTTGAAATAAGAGTATCAAAATCACCTCCCGGGAAATCAGTGCGACCTATGGAACCGGCAAACAGTGTATCCCCGACAAAAACGGATCCGTGCGAATAAAGAGATATGCCTCCCGGGGAGTGCCCCGGTGTATGTATAACTTTCAGGGAAATATCGCCGAATTTTACCTCATCATCATCTTTTAACATAAGGTCAGGAGGCGGGGAATCCTCGACATTCATTCCCCACGCAGACGCACTCTGCGAAATATAATCAAGCATTGGAGCATCAAGACTGTGTATCAGGATACCCGCGCCTGTTGCATCCTTCATCTTCTTATTTCCGCCGACATGGTCAAAATGCCCGTGAGTGTTTATGATATATTTTACTTTAAGCTTCAGACCGGCAAGTGTCAGCAAAATTTTGTCGGACTCATCTCCCGGATCAATTACAGCCGCTTCCCTGGTTCTATCGCATCCGACAATAAAACAGTTTGCCATTATAGGCCCGACCGTCAAATTCTTTATAATCATTTATTATTCCTCTGCATTTGTTTCTGTAGGGGTATTATCTTCCGTTGCATTATCCCTTGCTTTAATGCTCCCTTTTTCCATGGCATCCCGAATACTGTCGAGAATACCGTTTATGAAAGGCCCTGACTCTCCTGTCCCATATTTTTTTCCTATATCAATAGCTTCATTTATCGACACTTTGGAAGGAATATCACCGCACCAGAGAAGTTCGTAAACGGCAATTCTCATGATGTTCCTGTCAACACAGGACATCCGGCTGATTTTCCAGTTGCTTGAAAACTTTTCAATTATGGAATCTATTTCGTTCCCTTCAAATACAACACCTCTGACAAGCCTGTAAAAGAAAGGAAGAATATCTTCGGTTGGATTGAAATTGATGCAGAAGCGTTTTAAAACTTCTTCGGAGTCATCCTTGCAGTTATCCATATAGAAAAGAGCTTGCATGGCAAGTTCCCTCGACCTTCGACGACTTCCCATTGTTACGCTTGATCTACTATTTCAACTAGGTTTGCCATTTCAATGGCAGAAATGGCCGCACTCCAGCCCTTGTTTCCGGCTTTCGTACCGGCGCGCTCAATCGCCTGTTCAATAGTATCGGCTGTTATTATCCCGAAGATCACGGGAATCCCGGTTTCCAGGCTTACCATTGCAATTCCTTTTGAAACTTCCGCACTGACATAATCAAAATGCGGTGTTGCTCCACGGATGATCGCTCCGAGACATATAACAGCATTATGTCGTTTTTTTCTTGCAATTAACTTTGCGAGCAGCGGAATTTCAAATGAACCCGGCACTTTTACTATTTCGATATCAGCTTCCACTGCACCGGAACGCAAAAGGGCATCAACGGCTCCTCCGACAAGCCTGTCAGTTATAAAGTCATTAAACCGGCTTGCAATAATGGCAAATTTTTTCCCCTCGGCAAGAAGCTTGGCTTCTATAATTTTAGGCATATCTTCCTCCTGTTTTATCGGATACTTTTGAATAATTATGGGGTTACGTCAGAATTAATTAGATGTCCCATTTTTAACCGCTTACACTCCAGATAACCTTTATTATATTTATTTGGCTCAATTTCTATGCCAACCTGTTCAATAAGGCTAAGTCCATACCCTTCAAGTCCGACCATTTTTTTTGGATTGTTTGTGATAAGTCTCATCTTTCTTACACCAAGATCAACCAGAATCTGGGCTCCGATGCCATAATTTCTCAAATCCGATTTAAACCCGAGTTTTTCGTTTGCTTCAACAGTATCATAACCCTGATCCTGAAGAGCATAGGCTTTAATCTTGTTCACCAGACCAATGCCCCGCCCTTCCTGGCGAATATAAAGCAGGACTCCGGATCCTTCTTTTTGAATCATTTTCATAGATTTTTGAAGCTGATCGCCGCAGTCGCACCGTAGTGAACCAAATATATCACCCGTAAGGCATTCGGAATGAACTCTCACAAGAACAGAAGTTTCAGGATCAATTTCTCCTTTTACCATGGCAATATGTAGAAAGTCATCAACATCGTTTTCATATACTATTGCCCTGAATTCACCGGCATGGGAAGTCGGAATAATTGTTTCTGCTGCCCTTCTTACAAAGCTTTCGGTTCTCATCCGGTATTCGATGAGATCCGCTATGGTGCAAATGCCCATTCCGTGCATTTCGCTGAATTTTTCAAGCGCAGGCATTCTGGCCATCGAACCATCTTCATCCATGATCTCGCAAATAACTCCGGCAGGTTTCAGACCGGCAAGGCGTGCCAGGTCAACAGAACCTTCAGTCTGGCCCGATCTTACCATGACACCCCCGGTTCTTGCTCTTAAAGGGAAAATGTGCCCCGGCCTGACCAAGTCACTAGATTTTGCATCATCAGCTATTGCGGTAAGAATTGTTGTGGCGCGGTCAGCCGCGGAAATTCCTGTTGTAACACCGCATCTTGCCTCTATCGAAACAGTAAAGCCTGTCTGGAATAATGAAGTATTATTTTCCACCATTGGCGGAAGATCAAGAGAATCAATTTTCTCACCAGTCATTGAAAGGCAGATAAGACCCCGCCCGTATTTTGCCATGAAATTAATGGCTTCGGGTGTTACTTTGTCGGCTGCCATGGTGAGATCCCCCTCATTTTCACGGTCTTCATCATCGACCAGAATAACCATGCGCCCTTCTTTTATATCCTTTATAGCTTCTTCAATTGAAATAATCGGCATTATAAAATAACTATCTCCTGAAAATAAAATTTATGTCACAACACATGCTGCGATCATTTTAAATAAATCCTGTCCTTGCTAAAAACTGCATATCTATAGAGGATGTTGAAGCCTTCTCCTTTTCACCGTTTAAACGGGAGCCCACAAAACGCTCAATATATTTTCCGATTAAATCCGTTTCGATGTTTACAAGAGCCCCTTTTTCCTTAAAACCCATTGTGGTAAGTTTTCCCGTGTGAGGAATAATGCTTACTTCAAACGATCCTTCGTCACAGTTATTTACTGTAAGGCTGACCCCGTCAATTGCAACAGAGCCTTTTTTTATTATATACCGGGAAAGAGATTCCGGAACACCAACAGAAATCAGAACTGCATTACCGTCCATTTTTTTCCTGGCAATTGTTCCCAATCCGTCTATGTGACCGGAAACAAGATGTCCGTCAAGGCGGTCTGAAAGACGCAGAGCCCGTTCAATATTTACCCTGTCCCCTGTTCCCGCATTCCCAAAGGTTGTTTTCTCAAGCGTTTCAGGGGATACATCGATTTCAAAACGATTTCTGGTAATTTCAACGACCGTCAAACATGCACCGCTTACCGCAATACTGTCTCCTATGCCCGTACCATCAAGGATAAAATCGGCATCAATGGCAAGCCGCTTTCCCTTACCGAAAGAACGAACCATCGCAATTCTGCCAAGCCCTTCAATTATCCCTGTAAACATATAATTAACTATCCGGTCTCA
>JAHJQU010000392.1 GCA_018819005.1 Pseudomonadota bacterium
ACAGATATTGCATGGTTTTATAGTCGTTATCCGCTGATTTCAGCCAGTATTCCAAGATAGAATTTTTATTCATAAGTCAGTTATATCATGAAATGATTTGTTCGCCAACTCTACAAAATAAAATACTTACCATTATTGATGACCCTGTAAAAAGTCGAATTTCAGACGGCAAAGTAAAAAGCTTATTATGCAAGGCGCACGAATCTTGAGGAATGAAGCGTACTTACTGGTACGCTGCAATGACGAAAGATGAAGCGCAACACAGCAGAATGACTTTTTACGAAGCCGCCATTATTAATATTATTATATTCCTTATGTAATATTATTGGCAAGTTATTTTACATTTACTTGTTTTTCAATCTGTCTTGCTACGAAATATATCGGTTCCTCGAAGATGGAAAAATACCGGGGTAATGGTCATTACAGCAAAAGCCTTCGTATAATCTTTCCCGGGAAGGTCTCAACCGCCTTCAGCGCTCCTTCGGGGCAGACCTCGATGCAGCAATAGCACCTGATGCATCTGTCATAATCAAAAGAAACTTTATCCTTATCGTGTGAAATCGCTTCAGCAGGGCAGTATTTCCAGCATTCTCCGCACAACTTGCATAAATTTTTATCCGCTGCGGGTCTTTGAACAAGATGCTTCCGAAGAATCCTGTGTATCGGCCTGGGCCCGAATGTAAGAGGGTCCTGGATAGGAAAAACAAAATTATTTATGCCCTCATAATCGCCGGTGACATCAACATTATAATCGGTTAATTGGAGCTCTTTTGCCGCCTTGTTTGTCGGAAGCCTGTCCGGATCCGCCCCAAGCATCCTGCATATTGCCACATCAACGGCATACGCGCTGCTCCCTCCGGCAACCACGCCAAGCCTGCGCGGCGTACCGCCCTTACCCGGACCCTGCCCCTCCATTCCGAGAATGCCGTCCACAATTGTGCCCTGCGGGCTGACAGCCCTGTGGATACGGACAAGGAGCCTCGCGAACATTTCCCGGTCTATTCCGCTTCTTAAATGCCATTCGGGCTTTTTAAAACCTACTATGCACCCGAAAATGTTTTTTACTCCAAGGGTAAGAAACATCTGGGCATGGGTTTTGAGCTTTGCAATATTTATGACTGCATCCGCCTCAAGGGCATCTTTTGCAATCTCGATAAATCCGAACGGCTCCCCGATATCTATTTTTACGGATGTCTTGAATTCCTTAAATTCGACGTCGAGCCCTTCAAAAGCCTTTCTGTATCCGCCGTCTTTCAATATTTTGCCAAACAGGCCTATGGCAGGGCTGTCCGATATCGTAACTGTTCCGCCTTTTTCAAGCACATATTCCGCCGCCGCTTTAACCACCAGGGGATGTGTGATAACCGCGGCTTCAGGTTTTGCCGGCAAAAGCAGGTTCGGTTTGATAAGAACCCTCGTTCCTTTTCCTATTGAAGCACCGCATGCGGAATCGATCATTTCAAAGATAAGGGGCTTTAAAATGGTGTAATCATATTCCGCTTTTCTGAAATAAACCTTATCCATATCAATCCCCGGAAATTCCTTTCTTGCGAAAAAATTCATTCTTGAATATATGATGGATTCGTAAAAAACAAGGAGAATGGGGTAATCCGGATTCCTTATAGAGTTTATCCTAAGGTTTTTTTAGACAGGATTAACAGGATGTACAGGATTTTGCCTGCCCGCCTGAGGCGGATCAGGCAATAAGTCATTGATCCGTCAAATCCTGTAAATCCTGTCAGATAAGTTTTTTATTAGAGAGGAACCTGTTAAATGATATGAAACAAGCAGAAAAGATCAAAACCCCAAGACTGGGATACCTCTATGTAGTAATAGCAGCTTTACTCTGGGCCATATCCGGCTCATCCGCAAAGTTTTTATTCCATTCGGGAGTATCGCCTTTTCAGCTTGTGCAGCTACGCCTGACAATCTCGACCGGGCTCCTTTTTCTGGTGCTATTGATCTGGCGCCGCAACCTCATGCGCATAAAGCAGGGCGATTTATTTTACTTCGTATTCTTCGGTGCCGTTGTTATGGCCGCGGTACAGTTCACATACCTTTTTGCAATCAGCAAAATAAATGTTGCCGCAGCAATTCTTCTCCAGTACCTCGCCCCGGTCTTTATCGCCATATATTCGTTCGTCTTCGCGAAGGAAAAGCCGGGTCTCATAACCATCTTATCAATCGCAGGCGCCATAACAGGCTGTTACCTCGTAGTCGGAGCCTATAATCTCAATCTTTTCTCATTGAACAAAACAGGAATAATCGCGGGCATCCTTTCCGCCATCGCCTTTGCGTGGTATTCCGTCCATGGCGAGTACGGGATGCGGAAATACGATCCTGTAACCGTACTTTTCTTCGCTCTTCTCTTCGCCGCAATCACATGGAACGTACTCCATCCGCCTTTGGAAGCCTTTTTTCACACCCGCTCATTGCTTCAATGGGGGCTGATCTTTTATATCGGCATCTTCGGAACAGTTATTCCATTCGGTTTTTATTTTGAAGGGATTAACCTCATTCGTTCCACGAGAGCCAGCATAACCGGAACTCTTGAACCTATATCAGCCGCCGCCATTTCATACTTTTTTTTAAACGAAATTCTTGAACCCTTGCAGATGGCGGGCGGCATAATGGTAATTGCAGCAATCATTCTGCTGCAATTCAAGGTGGAATATGATGATAAAACCCCAGACCTTGTACGCACTCAAAACCTCGAAAAATCAGACAAGTAGCTCATCACTTTTAAAACGGATCAAACGGCACGTAACCGGACGTGAAAAAGAGTTTTTTGCCGCAACATCTCCCGGACTCGAATCTCTTTGCCTTTATGAGCTCAAAACTTTTGCCGAAACAGGCAACGATTTCATCGAAACAAACGGGGGCGTACAATTTGCGGGGCGGATAACGGACTGCTTCTCCGCAAACCTGAATCTTCGCACTGCAAACAGGATCCTGATGCGGATCGGAGAATTCAAGGCCACAAACTTCATGCAGCTTGAAAAGAAGCTTTCTGATTTTCCATGGGAGCTTTATCTCCCGGCAGATTCAAGGCCGGATATAAACACATCAACAAAACAATCGCGGCTCTACCATAAAGATGCAATTGCAGAAATATTTGCCGCAAGCATCGAAAAAAGATTCGCATTAAATGGCTTTGCACAAGCCGCGCAGGATTCTTCAATACCTCAACAGATCTTCGTCCGAGCAGACAATGACAGGTTTATCGTTTCTATCGACAGCAGCGGGGAGCTGCTTTACAGGCGCGGCATAAAAACCCACAGGGCAACTGCTCCGTTAAGGGAAACAACGGCAGCCGCCATTCTCAAAATTTCCGGATACGACGGAAGCGAACCGTTGCTCGATCCAATGTGCGGGTCCGGCACTTTTTCCCTCGAAGCCGCCATGATTTCACAAAACATCCCGGCAGGCCGGTTCAGGAATTTTGCTTTCATGAACTGGCCGTGCTTTGGGCCCCAAAGATGGGCATATATAAAACGCAAAGCGGAATCCGGTGTAAAATTGATCTCCTCACCCCGCATTTTTGCATCCGACATCGATTCAGGAGCCTGCGATTCGCTTATATCATGCATAATAAAATATGATATGTTGAAAACGGTTCAGGTGGAACAAAAAGATTTTTTCGATCTCTCACCCAACGCTTTGACAAAAGACAAAGGCCTTGTGGTTATCAATCCGCCTTACGGGCGCAGGATGGGAAGCAGATCTGAAAGCGTTAAACTTTTTTATGCCGTATGCGAAAAACTTGAAAAAGATTTTTCGGGCTGGAAAATCGCTATGATAGCCCCGGACATCACACTTCTGAACTCTCTGCCTCCTACGTTTAAAGCTCAAACACTGTACCATGGCGGCCTGAAAATATCCCTGCTATATGGAAGAATATAGGGATCATCTGCAAATTCGCGGGTGATCCTATTGCCTGTTATACTCCGTCTTCAGCCTTTTTTCGATATCAACCGGCGCCAGGATTAGCTTCTGTTCAAGCATTATGCTCTCCGTCTGCTTCCAGGCAGCGATATCTATGGCGCCGAAAACCATCTTCTCCGACGGTTTCATGAACTGCCTTGTTATATCAAGCTGCCTGCGGATAACATCGGCAGAGGTGTCCCTGTCGAATTTTTGAATAGTCTCAACTGTCTTATCCGAATTGTCAGGATTCAAAGCCTCATTCCATGCCTTCATCAGGGCCGAAACAAATTTTTTGACGGTTTTGGGATGCTCTTTTATCATCTTTTCCGTAGTTATCACGGAATTTGCCACGAAACGTATGCCGGAAGCATCAGGATCAAAAAAGGCCACGGACTCCCCGGCCTTTTTAAGCTGATCTCCGATGATAATTCCCTGGGCATTTCTGTAAACAGGCCAGAGAACAACCTTGCGCTCGTAAAAGGGCGTATAATCGTATCTTACACTGAATAGATTTACTTCATTCTCTTTTATACCGTATTTGGCAAGAAGCGCCTTCATGATCGTTTCATCATTTCCGCCGAATGTTATTCCGACAACCTTTCCCTTCATATCCTCCGGCCTGTCGATCTTATTTTCATCCGGCCTGTATATCCACTGAAGGGGGTTGGCCTGGAAAAGCTGCGCCAGCACCACAACGGGGGATCCTTTTGAAACGGCTCTTATAACCTGGTCTGCCGAAGCAACACCAAACTGGGCATGCCCCATCTCAAGCTCTTTTATGGCATCCCGCTCAGGACCGCCCTCTTTTACTTC
>JAHJQU010000393.1 GCA_018819005.1 Pseudomonadota bacterium
AATAATTTTCCTTAAATAACTGTTACTTGCCGGACACTGCGCAACAGACGGTTACGAACCTCGTCAGGTCCGGAAGGAAGCAGCGATAAGAAATGCGGTCTGTGTCGTGGCTGATCCCGGCAAGTAACAGTTATTTAAGGAAATGAAAAAAGAGGGCGCACAACCGTTCTTCCATTCAATCATTTCTGATACCTTCGTAAAAAATCAATTTTTCACATTTTTTTCTTTGTGTCCTCCGTGATCTTTGTGTGAGAATGACTTTTTACAAAGCCGCCAATTATTACCTGTTAAAATCAATAACTACTCCTTGACATTGTTCCAAATAGTCTTATTTTTTTGGTCAATGCGGAACTTTTATTGACTGTTTTCCGGATTAAATTTTTTTCAAACAAAAACAGTTACACATAATATGTAAATATACGGGTGAAAGATTTAATGATGACTGGAAGAAACAAAACCAAAATCGATATAAAAAATGATGAAAGTGGAAATTCAAAAGGCAACACAACGGATACAGGCGAATCAGAAAATGAAACGGATGTAAATACAGCGGATCCTCTAAAAGAACTGGAGGAAAAGGTTACAAATAAGGAGCTTGAAGCAAAACAGACATACGACCGTTTCTTAAGGGTTTCGGCAGAATTCGAAAACTATAAGAAGCGCTCGGCACGTGAAATGATCGAGTTCAGAAAATATGCAAACGAAAGCCTTATAACCGAGTTGCTGACAGTTGTTGATAACATCGAAAGAGCCATCAGCACTTCAAGCAGCGATGATCAGGCAAACAGCTGCATAATCGAAGGGGTTAGTTTAACCCTGAAAGAAATTCTGAAAGTTTTTGATAACTTTGGGGTAACTCCCATAGAGTCTCTATGTAAAACTTTTGATCCTAATTTCCATCAGGCTGTTATGCAGGAAGAAAGCGAAGAGCATCCTGACAATACAGTTATCGCTGAACTCCAGAAAGGATACATGATTCATGACAGGTTGCTGAGGCCTTCCATGGTGGTTGTATCGAAATTAAAAGCAACACCTGAAAACAACAAAAAAAATACTTAAAATATTTTTATATATATTAACAGGTCAAGGAGGAAAAAATGGGCAAAATAATCGGTATAGATCTGGGCACCACTAATTCATGCGTAGCCATAATGGAAGGTGGTGAAGCTAAAGTAATAACAAATGCCGAAGGCGGACGGACGACTCCGTCCATTGTTGCCATCTCGGGCAGTGGTGAAAGGCTTGTTGGCCAGATAGCAAAAAGACAGGCAATAACAAACCCTGAAAACACGGTTTATGCGGTCAAGAGATTGATAGGCCGTAAATTTTCTTCTGCCGAGGTACAAAAGGATATCAAGGTACTCCCATACAAAGTTCAGCAAGCAGAAAACGGTGATATCAGAATCAATATGCAGGGCAAACCTCTCAGCCCTGCTGAAATATCATCATTTATCCTTGCAAACATAAAAAAGACTGCTGAAGACTATCTTGGTGAAAAAGTTACGGATGCTGTTGTTACAGTACCTGCATATTTTAACGACAGTCAGCGCCAGGCAACAAAAGATGCCGGGAAAATTGCCGGTCTCAATGTATTAAGAATTATCAACGAACCAACTGCCGCCTCTCTCGCTTACGGTCTTGACAAGAAAAAAGAGGAAAAGATAGCGGTATTTGACCTTGGCGGCGGTACATTCGATGTTTCGATCCTGGAAATCGGAGACGGCGTTTTTGAAGTCAAGGCCACAAATGGTGATACTCACCTTGGTGGCGAAGACTTTGATTTAAGGCTTATTGAATATATTGCCGGCGAATTCAAAAAGGAGTCCGGGATAGACGTTAGAAACGATAAGATGGCTTTGCAGAGACTCAAGGAAGCCGCCGAAAAAGCAAAGATGGAGCTTTCAACCTCCATTGAGACAGATGTGAATCTTCCTTTTATAACCGCAGATGCAAGCGGGCCTAAACATTTGAATTTGAAAATTACAAGAGCCAAGCTGGAAAGCCTGGTTGAAGATCTTATTGAGAAAGTGGAAGGCCCCTGCCGGACTGCAATGAAGGATGCGGGACTTTCGGCAAGCCAGATTGATGAAGTCATCCTCGTCGGCGGAATGACACGTATGCCTGCAGTCCAGGAGCGCGTAAAGAAACTGTTCGGAAGAGAGCCCCACAGGGGAGTTAACCCGGATGAAGTCGTAGCCATCGGCGCTGCCATCCAGGGCGGAGTCCTGAAAGGTGATGTTAAAGATGTTCTTCTTCTCGACGTGACACCGTTATCATTAGGAATTGAAACATTAGGCGGCGTTATGACAAGGCTCATTGAAAAGAACACGACCATCCCTACAAAAAAGAGCCAGACATTTTCGACCGCCGCAGACAGTCAGCCTGCGGTATCAATACATGTTCTTCAGGGAGAAAGAGAGATGGCCGCCGGAAACAAAACCCTCGGGCGATTTGAACTCGTTGGAATTCCTCCTGCTCCGAGAGGTATTCCGCAAATCGAGGTAACATTCGACATTGACGCAAACGGAATTGTAAATGTCTCGGCAAAGGATATGGCCACAAATAAGGAGCAGTCGATTCAGATAACGGCTTCAAGCGGATTGTCAAAGGAAGAAATCAACAAGCTTATCAAGGACGCAGAACTGCATGCCGAAGATGACAAAAAGAAAAGGGAACTTGTTGATGCAAGGAATACCGCTGATGCCCTGATCTACTCCACTGAAAAATCGATCAAGGATCTGGGGGATAAGGTCGATGCTGCAACAAAGAGCAGTGTTGACGGGGCAATCAGCCATCTTAAAAAGGCAATGGAAGGTGAAGACGTTTCCGAAATACAAAAGATGACCGAAGAACTTACACAGACATCCCATAAACTTGCTGAAGCCATGTACAAGCGGGCATCACAACAGGCAGGGCAGGCAGAAGAGCAGGCAGGAGGCGAAGCCGGAGCTTCACAGGAGAAGCCTTCAAAAGGCGAAGACGATGTTGTCGACGCCGACTTTGAAGAAGTAAAAGACGACAAGAAATAATCCGTAACAGACATCATTAAAACAGCAAATCCCGCGGCATGCAATATTTAATTTGCCGCGGGATTTTCATTTGTTATTTGCCGCTGCCCAAAAATTCCTGCCAATTTGTAACACCTGATAATTATTGACCCAAGCCATAAATTCATATAATATTTGGAAATAAACCGGTACACTTCTTTTGGCTTTTCTTTATGGCATTCAGGAAGGATCAACGATGAAAACTCCTGTGGTAAAGACGGCTCTTCCGGGACCCCTTTCTCCCAACTAACTGGGAGAAGAACTTTATATTATAAAAACATTTTGCAGGAGGCTTTAAAAGAATGGGCTCAATATCAGAAAGACTGGGAATTTCAAAGACGCTTGATGGAGCAGGATCCGGACGTTTCATTAAATGCACTGGCCCTGTTATCAAATCAATTTCTCCGGTAAATAACACGATTATGGGAACGATCAGAAGCGCCGGAAAGAAAGAGTATGAAAAGGTTACCGAAACGGCTTTTATGGCTTTTAAAGCATGGGGCCTTGTTCCTGCTCCGAAAAGAGGTGATATAGTCCGGCAGATAGGGGATGCTTTCAGAAAACATAAGAAGGATCTGGGCGAGCTCATCAGCATGGAAGTCGGTAAGATACGGGCGGAAGGCGAAGGCGAAGTCCAGGAGATGATCGACATGGCTGATTTTGCAACCGGCCAGTCCAGGATGCTTTACGGACTGAGCATGCACAGCGAACGCCCGGATCACAGGATGTATGAGCAATGGCATCCTCTCGGGCCGGTCGGGGTGATTTCGGCATTTAATTTTCCCATGGCTGTCTGGGCATGGAACGCGATGCTTGCTTTAATTGCCGGCAATACCGTCATATGGAAACCTTCTTCGAAAGCGCCTATGTCCGCGATAGCCGCAACAAAGATTGCCTGGGATGTTCTGAAGAGAAATGATGTTCCGGAAGGTGTCTTAAATCTCGTAATCGGGAACAGACAAGAGATAGGCGAAAACCTCCTTACAGACCGCCGGATACCGCTTATTTCTGCAACCGGAAGCGTGGAAATGGGACGACATGTCGCGAAAACTGTCGCGGAACGCCTGGGCCGGTCTATCCTCGAACTCGGAGGAAATAATGGTGTAATAGTAACACCAAAGGCAGATCTTGAAACAGCTCTCCGGGCAATTCTTTTTGGTGCTGTCGGAACCGCCGGACAAAGATGCACCTCAACAAGACGCCTTGTAGTCCACAAAAATATTGCAAAGAAACTGACTGACGCCCTGATAAAAGCATACAGGAAAATACGGATCGGAAACCCTCTTGACGAACAGGTTCTCATGGGCCCGCTTATTGACCGTGAAGCAGTAAATGCGATGCAAAATGCCATCAATAAAATTAAAGAACAGAAAGGCCGGATTCTGTATGGAGGCAAGGTTCTCTCAGGCGGAATTTATAACACAGGCACCTATGTTACGCCATGTATCTGTGAAATAAGGCATGATGCTCCGGTAGTTATGGAAGAAACCTTTGCCCCGCTTTTGTATATAATGAGGTATAATACCATTGAGGAAGCAGTTAAGTATCATAATGCGGTTCCCCAGGGCTTGTCATCTAGTATATTTACAAATGACATTAAAGAAGCCGAATTTTTCTTGAGTAACAGGGGAAGCGACTGCGGAATAGCAAATGTCAACATCGGAACTTCGGGAGCCGAAATAGGGGGAGCATTCGGCGGGGAAAAAGATACGGGCGGAGGCAGGGAATCCGGATCAGATGCATGGAAAGCTTACATGCGCCGCCAGACATGCACTGTCAACTGGTCGGGGAAACTTCCGCTTTCCCAGGGAATAACTTTCGG
>JAHJQU010000394.1 GCA_018819005.1 Pseudomonadota bacterium
AGCACATCTTTTCTGTTTTTAAGATATATTTTTGCTTCCGGTATCAATCTGTAAATATCATGTTTTATAGGATGATTTTTAATCATATACTGCTAAAAAAGACTGGTCTCTGGTTTTTGGTTCATGGTTTCTGGTTGAAAAGCCGTACATCGAAGATCGTATATCGAATATCGTACATCGAAAAGCACAAACTATGAAATAAAAAGATTGAACCGCCAAGACGCAAAGGTTTTTAGACAGGATCAACAGGATGGACAGGATTGTTGCCTGCCGACCGGAAGTCGGACAGGCAATAAGCCATCGCCTGCGGCGGCTACTTTCAATTACTCTCGGTTTTCTAATACTTTTTATCAAATGAATCATGAGTCCCTATCCAAAACCAAACGAGGGAAATATAGGGGACGGGAAATATAGGGGACGTCTTAAACATTTAAACTTTCTTATTCCGCCATACTGATTGGCGGACCTTCGGGAATCGAGGGGGTCGCCATGAAATTATGCGTTTCCCTCGTTTTCCTGTTGAACGGAGATTGGTTTCTGGTTCATGGTTTCTGGTTGAAAAGATTGAACCGCAAAGGCGCCCAAGGTTAAATCCGCTTCGCTCATTTCTGCGAAAATTTAACTGGGTAAGCAAAGAACGCAAAGGTTTTTAGACAGGATCAACAGGATTGTTGTCTGCCGGCCGGAAGTCCGCTGCGGCGGACAATAAGCCATCGCCTGGGCAATGAATGGGGGAACGTTCATCAAAGTATAAGTCAACATAAAGCTGTTTTGCGTTCTGAATTGCTTATTTCCGCCTGCCAGAGAATCTCATTTAGAAGACTATCAGACATTTCGCCTTTTTGATGCGGGTTTGGAATCCTTACCTTAATATCTTTCTTGCGTTTAGGTACGATTATTTGGTTCTTTAATTCTGTAGACATGTGTGGATATAAAATCACGTCTGCCGTGAACGATCCCTATTATGTAAACCTTGTCCGATTTGATTTCGTAGAGGATCCTATATGAGTATGCAAAAATTTCACGTACGTTTTCATCGTCAATCTCCGGCATCTTTCTGCCAATTCTTTGATATTCTTCGAGAATATTTGTTTTTTCTACAATGTCCTGGACCACTTTTTTCGCGTAATATTTCGTATCGGAAGCGATAAAGTCGTGAATCGCCCTCAAATCTGACTTTCCAGGTTCGGTCCATATCACCATGATTCGATTTCCTGCTTCAGATCTTCCGCGGATATCGTCTCGCCTCTTTCAACGGCTTCTCTTCCTTTCCTTACTTTATCAATTACATAGAGTTTGTACATGATCGTATCTATGTCAGCTACGTCAGGTAGTTGTGCGATTGCCGCCAATGCTTCCTGTTTCAGGGTATTCATTTGCTAATCTCCTTATATCTGGACTTGAGGACGTTGGTTATGGGGGTAATGGGGGACATAACGCCCATGCATTCATGCGTTTCCCTCTTGCCGATTACCTTGTTCTCCGGTTTAAAGAATTTGAACCGCAAAGTTGCAAAGAACGCAAAGGTTTTTAGACAGGATCAACAGGATGGAACAGGATTGGTGCCTGCGGCGGCTCCACTATTGAAGGTTATTTGCCATCCGTTTTATGCCAATTTAAGACACGGAAGTTTTCAAACATTTTGAAATCGTGAGTGTTCCGTGTGATAAGAATCAGTTCATTAACTCCCGTAATTGCCGCAATCTGACCATCAACAAAAGACGGCATCTTCACCTGCATCGATAGCTTTGACCTCTGTTTTGCATGCCATTCCGCCGCCCGCTCATCATAAGGAAGGATATCCATATTCCTCAGTACGACATCCTCCAGATATGCTTCAAGCGTCTCCCGCTTACGGGAAACCGGAAGCCGGAGGCAGCCGTACAGGAGTTCGTGCCATACAGGAGCAGCCGTCACAATTTCATCCTGATGTTTTTCGAGCATTGCCATCACGTACCGGTCGGGATTTGCTTTCACAGCTTCAGACAAGACGTTTGTATCAAGCAGGTATTTTATCATGAAAAGTCAACTTCCCGACCTGAGAAATTATCTCTAATGTTTTCAAAATCTTCTCCCGTAATAAATACGCCTTCTTTTTCCATTTGATTCCTAAAAGAATTCAA
>JAHJQU010000395.1 GCA_018819005.1 Pseudomonadota bacterium
GACAATACTCACAGGCTGAACAGGTTTTCCTTCCAGAATAGCTTTTACCTGTGAAAATATCCAGGGATTACCTATGGCTGATCTTCCAATCATCACTGCGTTGCACCCTGTTTGACTTATCATATCAACAGCATCTTCAGCAACAATTATGTCTCCGTTACCAATTACAGGTATGGAGACACTTTTTCTGACCTTTGATATAACCGACCAGTCGGCCTTGCCCCTGAATCCCTGATTAGCTGTCCTCGGATGCACTGCAACAGCATCAACTCCGCAGGCCTCAGCTATTTTGGCTATCACCACGGCATCCTCTCCGGTTTTTTCCCACCCTGTTCTCATTTTAATTGTAAGAGGAATTTTTATGGAGTTCCGGACTGCCTTCAGAATTGCTTCAGCCCTCACGGGATCCTTCATAAGAACAACGCCTGCGCCTGATTTAACGATCTTCTTAACCGAACATCCGAAATTAATATCAAGAATATCGGCTCCCGATGATTCCACAATTCTTGCGGCTTCTGCCATAACAGACGGGTCTGAACCGAATATCTGGAAAGACACGGGCTTTTCCTCAGAAAAGGATTCGAGCATCCTGAGTGTTTTTTTAGCGCCAAAGACGAGACCATTTGAGCTGATCATCTCTGAACAGACCAGACCGCACCCCCCCTTTTTGGCAATGAGCCTGAACGGAAGGTTGGTAATACCGGCAAGAGGAGCCAGCACTGTATTGTTTTCGATAATTAGTGAACCTATTCTCATTTGCACCTTGTTTGAGTTCGCCTGCCCTGAATCCGGATAAAAACCGGCAGGGCTTACTTCTTTTTAATATCCGTAAAGGAAATAATTCTGGCACCTCCTGAATCCCCTGGCTTCTCCGGACTTTTCCCGCTTTTAAAGGGGTCTTCGGGATCTTCCGGGCAAACGACAATCTCCATTCTTATCTTTTTACCGTTCATCGTAAATTCAGCACCGTCTATGTATGAATCCCTCAATACCCAAGTAATAGCGTGGACAGGCACCTGCAGCATAAGAAGCTTGACATGATACCAGGAACGCTTCGGGTCCGGCAGGATTTCTTCAATTCTCGCAAAAGCAAGAGGTTTATCTTCAAAATAAATCAGTACTATATCGCCTTCGGAAGCCATTTTATCATCCTGCTGTAAATTTTATCGATTTGTTTAATTATCACACAATCATAATTCCATGTAAAGTTAAGTCTTGCCATCAAAGTTTTTTACAGGCAAACATGTATTAAACGATTAAAGATCATCTCCAAAAGAGTTGGTTATTGTACTGGGATTCAAGGGGTCAGGGGTTCAAGTGATTGGAAAGCCTATCAGAACTTTAAAAGGGATCGGAGAGGTTGATGTGCAAAATATTTTAGTCAGCGCATGCCTGCTTGGAATAAGAGTCCGCTACGACGGATTAATTCTTCCGGTTTCAGACAGGCTTATTGATGCTTTAAAACAAATTGCAAACGTTATACCCTTTTGCCCAGAAGTAACCGGGGGGCTGCCGGTCCCCCGGTTTCCTTCTGAAATATCAGGCGGAGATGGAAGCCTGGTTATGGACGGAAAGGCAGTTGTATATGATATAAAGGGAAATGACGTTACTTCTTATTTTATAACCGGCGCAAAAAAAGCGTTTGAAACGGCCATGAAAAATAATATCAGGGCAGCAATTCTGAAGGAGAAGAGCCCTTCATGCGGAAGCGCTTTCATATATGACGGGACTTTTACAAAAATTCTGAAATCCGGCAGAGGGGTAACGGCAGCACTTCTTGAAAAGCATGGAATCCGTGTTTTTAACGAAACAGAGATTGAGGATGCTCTCGCATTTATTGAAACAATAAAATAGCAATGATAAATTCGTGACGACAAATTAATGATGATGGTTTTGACACTAATATTTTTTTAATATATATTCCACGCGCTGTTAATTCATATAATCATAATCAAAAAATAATAGGCAAAGATACAAATGGAAACAGAAGAAAAAAACTCGGAATCTGCTCCCGGATGGGAAGACCGGACTTTGTGCCCGGACGGGAACTGCATTGGCATAATAGGCCCGGATGGCCGCTGCACGGAATGCGGAATACAATTCAGCTCTCCGGAACCAGGGCAGCAAAC
>JAHJQU010000396.1 GCA_018819005.1 Pseudomonadota bacterium
GAATGAACAGGGTGTTTTTACTGTTCATTTTCATGGAAAATTGGATGTCAGGTCCTCAGCGGGCATAATTAAAGAATTAATTCCGGAAATAAATTCATCATCTCTGACTTCTCTTACTGCCGATTTTGATGATGTCTCATATTTTGACGACTTTGGTCTAATTGTCCTTATTGAATTAAAAAAAGCTGTAAAGAATAAGAATATTTCATTCAGGATGACAGACACCCGCAACATTACAGAAAACATTCTTTCTTTAAAAGAGTCGGATTTTGATAAATCCCCCGTCACTGTCAAACCGAAAAAATCTTACGGAGTTGTTATCAGATTTGGTGAAACAGTAATAAAAAGCGCTTCAAATTTTAAAATTCTTGTTTCTTTTATCGGTTCGGTTCTTTTTTCATTTTACCATATATGCCGGCATCCCGGGTCACTTCGTGTTGACGACACGATACTATGCATGGAAAAAACCGGTGTTAATGCCGTTCCGATAGTTGCTCTTATCAGCTTTCTTCTCGGGCTTGTTATTTCTTTCATGTCTTCTTTACAACTGCAGCAGTTTGGAGCAAATGTTTATGTAGCTTCACTCGTAGCTATTGCAATGGTTTCAGAACTTGGACCGATAATGACTGCCATAGTTGTAGCCGGCCGATCCGGCTCAGCTTTTGCGGCAGAAATTGGAACCATGAAAATATCCGAAGAGATAGACGCCCTTTTCGTAATGGGGTTCGACCCCACTCTTTTTCTTGCAGTCCCAAGAATACTGGCATCTGTTATTGTAGTCCCGTTTCTTACCCTTTTTTCGAATATATTCGCAATAGCCGGTGGACTAGTTGTCGGAGTGTTCATTCTTGACTTGACAATAAGCTCGTATATCTCCCAGACTATTAAGGTTCTGACCCTTTTTGAAGTTGTTTGGGGAATGTCCAAAAGCATTATCTTTGCTATCCTTATTTCTTGGGTTGGCTGTCTCAGGGGTTTTCAGACAAGAGGTGGCGCTGATGCAGTTGGAAATGCGGCCACATCGGCAGTTGTAAGCGGCATATTTCTTATTATTCTTTTTGATTCAATGTTTGCAGTCGGACGAAGCTACTGGAGATAAAGATAAGAAGGTTATGGCAACAAAAGATACGATCCTCCAGGTAAAAAATCTCATTGCAAAATACGGCGATGAAGTTATTCTCAACAACATCAGCCTCGATGTTTATGCAGGTGAAGTTCTTGTAATTCTGGGTGGAAGCGGATGCGGAAAAAGCACACTGCTGAAACATATGGTCGGCCTTGCTTCTCCATCATCCGGGAATGTTTTTATTGACGGCATTGACATAACCCGATGTAACACTAAAACGCTGCATAATATTTTAAAAGGAATAGGAATACTTTTCCAAAGCAGCGCCCTTCTGGGCTCAATGACTGTTGGGGAAAACATTGCACTTCCGATAACAGAGTATTCTTTAATGCCTAAAAATTCCGTTGATATGCTTGTTCAACTGAAACTTCGCCTTGTTGAACTTGAAGGTTTTGAAAATTATCTGCCTTCGGAACTGAGCGGGGGAATGAAAAAAAGGGCCGGCCTCGCGCGTGCTCTTGCACTGAATCCGAAAATACTTTTTCTGGATGAACCTACAGCCGGCCTTGACCCGGTAATCTCCTCTGAAATTGATGAGCTTATCATGCAAATCAACAGAAGACTGGGCACAACCATTGTAATCGTAACACATGACCTTGACACAATATTTACAGTTGCCAACCGGGTTGTAATGCTTGATAAAAACACAAAAGGAATAATTGCCGAGGGAGATCCAAAGAGTATCAGGGATAACAGCCCCGATCCGTCAGTCAGGCAATTTTTTAAACGGAATGCAAAGTCGATGGACTCGTAAAAATTATTAAAGATGGGTAAAACATGGCTTCAATAAAAACAAAATTCAGTGTCGGAATCTTTGTTATGTTGGGTTTATTTGTTGCGTTTATTGCAATAATATGGCTCGGCATGTCACATTTCTTTGAACAGGGACAGCTCTATTCAGCCTATTTCGACGATTCGGTGCAAGGATTGGCAAAAGACTCGCCTGTAAAATACAGAGGAGTCACAATCGGAAGAGTTGCCGATATACTTGTGGCCCCGGATGCGAAGCTTATAGAGGTAATATTAAAAATAGAAACTGATATGAAACCGGATAAAAACATCGTTGCCCAGTTAAAATCAGTCGGAATAACAGGCATAATGTTTATTGAACTGGACAGGAAGAGGAGAGGAGAACCGGATCTTTCCCCATCACTGAGCTTTCCACCCAGACATACGGTTATCGATACAAAACCTTCTGAAATAAGGAACTTCATCGACAACATAAATGACGTGGTAAAACAATTGCAAAATATGGACTTTGGAGGAATGTCGGATAAGTTTAAAAAGACTCTCGATAAAATAAACATTGCGGTAGATGAGGCAAAAATCGGAAAATTAACCCTGGATATCAGAGCATCTTTAGACAAATGGGATGCCGCGATGGATTCCATAGAGAGTGCAGGAAAAACATTTAAATTATTTTCATTAAATACTGATCAAGCCATTTCAAACCTGAATAGCACAATAGCAAAAGTTGATAAAATTGTTGCCGATAATCAGGATGACATCGAGCAGACAATTCAGGACTTCAATCGAACCGTAAACAATGCGGGGAACCTGATACAGAAAGGGACCTTTCTTGTTGAAAAGACCGATTACAACCTTTCCTCCCTGCAGAAGCAGATCCTCGCAACAATGCAGAGTATAGAAAAAACCAGCGAAACATTAAACCGTTCAATTGAATTAATTTCTGATCAGCCATCCATGCTTCTTTATGGAACCCCGCTTCCTGAAAAAGCAACGGATAAAGATTAATGTTCTCGTAAAATTTACAAATTCAGACGGCAAAGTTAAAAGCTCATTATGCAAGGCGCACAAATCTTGAGGAATGAAGCGTACTTACTGGTACGCTGCAATGACGAAAGATGAAGTGCAACACAGTAGAATGACTTTTTACGAAGCCGTCAAAGATTAAAATTAACCTTATATCCATAGGGAAGTTTGTTATGAAAATATTTGGAAAAACTTTTTATACATTATTTTTTGCGTCATTCATCGGCGGCCTGGTTTTATCTCTCGCGGGTTGTTTGAGTTTCGGAGAGCCGGCAAGCAAAGTTGATTATTACACCCTTGAATATGTTTCTCCGAAATTCACTGAAATTAAAGCCGTCAATTCAATAATAAAAATGGAACGCTTTCGGGTATCTCCCGTATATAACTCCGAAAGAATCAGCTACAGGAAAAATAATTTCCAGACCGATAAGTACAGTAACCAAAGATGGGAGACAATTCCTGCTCAGTTGATTCCCTATTTTCTGTTCAGGGACATCAGACAGTCCGGTCTTTTCAAGGCTGTATTCAATCATGATACAGGCTTTGCTGCAACCCATTCAATATCAGGAACTGTTGACGAATTTTTCGAGGATGACAGAGGCAAGATCTGGGAAGCCGTTCTGTCGCTTGATATCATTCTCATGGCAGAAAATGAACCCGACTTAAACAAAAGAATCCTTTTTCAAAAAAGATACAGCGCCCGAAAAGAATGTGCGAAAAATAATCCGGGAGCGCTCGCAGAAGCGATGAGCAAGGCGATGTCCGAATTATCCGCACAAATTATAACGGATATATATAAAACCCTCGAAGGTAAACTATGAACCCGAAACCGTCTTATTCCATAATTGATTTCCCCGAATGGAAAAAGCTGAAAAAACATGCGGGTATCATTAACCGCGAGGAAAATCACCTTAAATACCTTATCGGTGAAAAAGGCCGCATGGAAAATTTTTCTCTGAAAGGTGCCGGTATTTTCTATGATTATTCCCGTCAGAGGGTGAATGCCGGAACTATGAAACTTCTGTTTAAACTTGCTGAAAACAGAGGGGTAACAAAACAGTTTAAATCCATGACAGACGGAGAAATAGTCAACAACACCGAAAACCGTGCTGCGCTTCACACCGCATCAAGATCCTTTTCCGCCGATCCAGTATTTGTAAACAGAAAAAACATCATGCCCGAAATGTTTTTGGTAAGAAAAAAAATAAAAGAATTTACATCCAAAATTCATAGCGGTGAAATCAGGGGTTCAACAGGTAAGGTTTTTAAACACATAGTAGTTATCGGAATCGGAGGTTCTTACCTTGGTCCTGAATTTGTTGCAGCAGCATTAAAGCATCTTGCCATAAAGAAAATGCAAATACATTTTCTTTCTAATGTTGATATTCACAACTTTGGAGAAATAGCAGCGTCTATTGATCCCGAAAGCACGATCTGGATTGTTATATCAAAAAGCTATACTACTTCCGAAACAGCGGCAAACACAAACCAGGCCTATGAATTCATGAAACAGAAAAGGCTCGATCCTGCAAAACACTTTGTAACAGTCACCAGCAAGGGAAGTCCGGGAGATGACCCTTCAAACCCGGTTATCGCGTCGTTTCACATGTTCGATTTCATAGGAGGAAGATACAGCGTTACTTCGGCGGTTGGAGGTGTTCCGTTAAGTCTTTACCTCGGATATGATGTTTTTGAACGGTTTTTAAAAGGGGCGGAAGAGATGGATATGCACGCCATACAAGCGCCTCCCGAAAAGAATCTCCCTCTGGTCGCCGCTCTGATATCCGTATGGAATAATAATTTTCTTCATTATCCGGCACAGGCTGTAATTCCTTATGCCTCTCCCCTGTCAAAGCTTGCTCCTCATATACAGCAACTGAATATGGAAAGTAACGGAAAATCGGTTAACAAGTACGGGGATGCTCTTGGTATATCTGCAGGAATAATTATCTTCGGTGAGCCGGGTACCAACGCACAACACTCGTTTTTTCAGCTCGCTCACCAGGGAAGGCCCTTCCCCGTCGATTTTATAGGAGTCATCAAGCCATCTTATGATCAGTACAAATTCAAATCAAAAGGAGTCACAAATCATCAGGAGCTCTGTGCAAATTTAATCGCCCAACCCGCCGCCCTAGCATGCGGAAAAGATGACGCCAATGGCGCAAAACGCTTCGAGGGAAACAGGCCTTCTTCAACCATATTATTAAATGACTTGTCCCCGGAAAACATTGGAAGGCTTCTCTCCTTCTACGAGGCTAAAACGGTCTATGAAGCATTTATCTGGGGTATAAATCCGTTCGATCAGTTCGGAGTGGAACTTGGGAAATCCCTCGCATCAGGCATCAGGAAAAAAATAGCGGAAAAAAATAAAAATCCGGAATATTCTTTTGAGGATGCCGATCCGATTACAAAATTCTATCTTGAAAAATTATTCTAAGGTTAATCAAATGAACCCTCGAATCCTTGGACCCTTTCGCCCAACCAAATTGAGAGAATAAAAACCTTTTATTATTAATATCAAAGTGTTAAGCTGAACATATTAAGGAAAAATTTATGAAATTCATAATAATTGGTGGTGATGCTGCCGGAATGAGTGCGGCAAGTCGGGCAAAAAGAAACAGACCCGATATGGATATCATCGTCCTGGAAAAAACTTCCGATGTTTCATACAGCGCATGCGGCATGCCTTATAATCTGGCTGATTCAGGGAGAAGCATGGATGACCTTGTTGTCAGGCAGGCAAATGTTTTCAGAGACAGACAGAAGATAGACCTGAGAACAGGACATTATGTAGAAGCCATAGATGTAAACCGAAAGGCAGTAAGAGGAACAACGCATGACGGCAGCAAGTTTGATCTTCAATATGACAAGCTTCTGATAGCTACCGGAGCATCACCAGTTATTCCGAAGCTTCCCGGATTTGATCTTCCCGGAGTAACGAGCATGAAAAGCCTTAATGATGGAAGAGTAATCAAGCAATTCATCACTGACAACAAGGTTAAAAATGTTGTGATCATCGGTATGGGGTATATTGCGCTTGAAATGTGTGAAGCTTTCAGGGCCCTCGGAATTGAAGTTGATATGGTTAAACCCCGATCTGTTTTTATTCCATGGATGAACAACAAGCTGGCCTCAGCGGTAAAAACTGAAGTTGAAACAAACAATGTCAGAATACATCTCGGTCACAGAATAGAAACAATAGTGAGGGAAGAAGATGGACTAAAGGTGATCTGCAGCGACGTTGATCTTTCCTGCCGGATGGTATTCGTTGCCGTTGGAGTTGCACCCAACAGTCAATTGGCTGAAGATGCAGGTCTTGAGCTTGGACCCTCAAAGTCGATTTCGGTTGATAAAACCCTTTGCACCTCCAACCCTGATATATACGCA
>JAHJQU010000059.1 GCA_018819005.1 Pseudomonadota bacterium
ATTTCCTCCGATCCAGCGTTCCTTTCGCACGTAAACAGACTGAGTCTTAAGTTCGAAGCCGGGGTCGCAATCCTTATGAAAAAACATCCTGAATATCTTGCGGGTTTCCGGCAGCTTGGCCTTATGATGGGTTTGAAGCTTCCCGATGAAATATCCGGCCCTGTTTTGACGAAAGCGGCATATGATAATGACCTGCTTATGCTCTACGCAAACAATGATACTTCGGTTTGCCAGCTCCTTCCTCCGCTTGTCATGGAAGAGGAGCAGGTGGACTGGGTGATTGACAGGCTTGACAAGGCGCTTTCTGCGGCGGAATCGATGAGATCTTTTTTGATTCAAGGCGGAAAATGATGAACATCGACCATGATCTTCTGAAAAAATTCGAAGCCGGACTGGATCCGCAAAATCTTAAAAATTCGTCCGTTCCGGCCGTAATTCTCGGATTCGGTGAGATATCGACCGTTTTCCAGATAGGAGGATGTGCCGATACCGCATACAAAAGGATGCATCTTTTTCAGAATATCGCCTCTGCCGAGAGATATGCGGGACAATTTCTTGAATATTGTAATCTGCTTGCCGAATCCGGATTGAAGCTTCCTGAAAGTGGGACGGCAATTGTTGCTCTTCCAGGCAGACCTGTTGTGCTCTATATCGCCCAGAAGATTCTTCCTCCCGAACGCTTTGCCCACAAACTTATTCATGTTTTAAGCCCCGATGAAACAAAAAAGCTAATAGGCAAAATTGTGTCTCAGATAGATCTTGTATGGAAATATAACTCTAAAAACATTCCCACATCCGAAATTTCCATAGATGGCCAGCTTTCGAACTGGGTTTTTATTGAAAACGGATCTTGCGGGACGCCCTATTTTGTTGATACCAGTACGCCTCTTTATCGGAAAAAAGGAATAGAGCAGCTTGACCCGGAACTTTTGCTGCAAAGTGCGCCGGGGTTTTTACGATGGATTTTACGACTCCTTTTTTTAAATGATGTCATGAACCGTTATTATGACAAACGCCAGGTTTGTATAGATCTTGTCGCAAACCTTTATAAGGAACAGAAAGAGGATCTTGTTCAGCCTGCCGTCGAAACAATCAACAACCTGATTTTTGGAGAAACAGACCCGCTTTCAGTTAAGGAAGTTGAAAAATATTACAGCACTGATAAAATAATATGGGCACTGTTTCTCTCTTTCCGGCGCTTTGACTGTTTAATGAAGACAAAAATTTTCGGGAAAAGGTATGAATTCATACTTCCCGGAAAAATAAGAAGGTAAAGGAGTTTATGATCTTGTAAATAAGTCCCAAATGTGATCTGCTTAAGGAGGATAAGCACGCTGAAAAGTCCATCGAACTGAAAATATTATATCTGTCCTTCGTGCTTTTTGTGGTTAAACATAGAACTTTTACGAGTCCATCATGTTTTTTTATTCTTGACGTAGTTTTTTATTCGAATTGCAAAAAATAGATGCAAACTCGGCCGAGCCGGAGCGGAATCCGAAACAAATTAAAATAAAAAAAGACAAAAATGTTTCGGTTCAAAGTTTGTATCTTTAATTTAAAATTCAGGCCACGGAAAGCAAAATTTTAATAAATGTGGCGTAAAACGAAACACAAATACATAAGTGAAAGGAGGTTGTGCCGGGAAAAGATCGTTGACGGATCAGCTGAATGAAGGCTGTGAAGGGGATTTTTAAGTAAGAGGTGATTGAAAATTAAGAAATTTTATATTTTTTTTATATGATAACATCACCATAAGGAGGTCGAAATGAACAAGAGATTTCTGACTGCAACATTATTGGCTGTCTTTTCAATGGCAATGCTTATTCCGGCTTTTGCACCGGACGCACAGGCAGCCGATAAACTGGGATGGATCGGTCCCGTTTACAAGGAGTTATCCGACAGCCTGACAAAAGGGTTCAAGGAATACTATAAAAAAACCTATGGTAAAGATGTGGATATCACTTTTGTGCGTCCGGGGGGTTGGCCGGTCTGCGTCGACAAATTGAGGGCATGGGGCGATAAACCTGATGCCGATATCTTCCTGGGTGCAGGCGCGCCTGCGCATGAGGTTCTGAAAAAAGAAGGAAGAGTCGTTCCATACAAGCCGAAGGACTGGAATATGGTTCCTGCCGAATGGAAAGGCATGAAGGTAAAGGATGACACCGGCGCCTGGACATGTTTCGCGCCCTGGATCGTCCCAACCTTTACAACGAGAAAGTCCTGAAAGCCCTGAAGCTGCCTCCGCCACAAACCTGGAAGGAACTGCTGAATCCGATATACAGAGGCAACATCGTTCAGACGCTGCCTTATGCGTCCGGGACGCAGCACGAGGTCGTGGAGATCCTCCTGCAGGGATACGGAGAAAAAGAGGGTTGGGCGATGAACAGGCTACTGGCGGCGCAATTGGCCCGCTTCTCAACAGGCAGTACGGACACGACCCACCTTACGAGCCGCGGAGAAGCGCCGATCGGAATTGCCCAGCCGCAGATGAACGCGATGGTTGCACGCAAAGACGGCTATCCCGTACGTGACCTGCTCCCGGACAAAACGATCCTTGTTCCCGAAGCGGTTGCGCTCTTGAAAAACGCGCCCAACGAAGCTGTCGGGAAGATATTTCTGGACTGGCTGTTCAGCATGGAAGGGCAAAAATATGTTCTGGAGGGAGGGTATTTCACAGCAAGGACGGATATTAATTTCACCCAGTGGGAAAAAGAGGGCGTTGTTATGGCCAAACATGCCAAGGCTGCTCTTGGAGTCGATAACTTCTGGGACCTGAAGGTCGAGTTTATTGAGTACGACCTGGATCTTGCAGCAAAGAGATGGGACGAAGTCAACCGCTACTATGAGTATGAGATTTACAGGAAATGGGGAGAATTGAAGAGCAGCCTGTTCCTGATAGAAGAAGTCGAGGGAGAAGTTAATGCAGCAAAAGCGGCCAAAATGAACGTGAAGAAGGCTGAAGAGAAAATTAAAGAAGCCCGGAAGATCTTCGAATATGAAGGTAATTATGCGGCTGCACGACTGGCCGCAGTAAAGGCACGCTCTCTGCTTGTTGGGAAGTAGGGATAAGCCCTGTAAGACTTCAATAGGGATTATTCCAATTTTAAAAAGAATATTCTCCGGATTTCATATACGGGCGGGCGGCAGCCTGCCCGTATATCACGGAGTAACGGGTAACGGCTTGGTAAAAATCCCCCAAAAGCTCATTAAGTGAGCATATTGGGGCTTTATACAGGTCAATCACAAATTAAGGATGTCTAAATGTCCCGCGGCAATAATTTTATTGCGTCTCTCCTGTGGTGTGTAATCGCTTTATTGGTGCTTTATCCCCTTTTAATTCTGATGATGGAAAGTTTCAAAATTTCAGGAACCGACGGTTTTGGCATCAACAATTATCTGGAATTTTTCAAGGACACTTATTATCTTAAAACCTTCTGGAACACCATACTATTGAGCACCATGGTGCTTCTGACAACAACAATATTCGGAATACCC
>JAHJQU010000397.1 GCA_018819005.1 Pseudomonadota bacterium
ATACACTCAGATCGTCGAGTTCATCGATTTCCGTCACCAATTCAGGAACCAAAGGACTGGTTATCGTCCAGCCACCTTCCTTTTGTGGTTCGAGAACTAAGGGAATTTTCATCATTGTTTTCATAAGCTATAACCTCTCACTATGTGTAAAGAATAGGGTTCATCAAAGTATCAATCAACAGAAACAGTGGGGAAGGACATGGGTACGCCCATGTTTTCATGCGTTTCCCTCATTTTGCCGATTGCCTTGTTTCCCGTATCTTGCCTGTTTCTCTTTCACCGTAAATCCGATTTTCTTTCCCGGCTTGCTTTCCACCGTTAATGGTTGATCAAGAGTTTGAATCTCCCTGACTCCCTTTGTTTTACCTTCACTTTTAATAGACCTCAGGAACGACTTGGGGACGTTCGTGCAGAGCGTGCACAGCTTTTGTTCTCCGGTTAAAATCAATTTGAACTGCCAAGAATGCCGAGGTTTAATGCTCTACTTGAACTTTTTGATCTCGGGAACCATTCACATCTGCATTTATTTAAGACGTCTTTTCAAAATCTGGTAAAAACTTTCTCTCTTACCAACCATGAGCACATTGACGATTTGTTCATTTTCATTGATATGATATGCGATCCGATAGTCAATTGCTCTAATCTTGAAATGGAAAGAGCGAATTCCGGTTAAATGTCCGGACAGACTCTCTCCTAGGTAGGGATCTTTTAAAAGCTTTGGAATCCATTCTGCTTTAATGTCATTCCGGGCTGTTGTATCAAGCTTCTTGAGATCTTTCTTAACTGCAGGATGGTATCTGTCTTTAAACATTAAATACTTCGTCTCGCGATAGCATCCGAACTTTTCCCGAATCTATTTCATCCTTACGTTTTCGCAGTTCTCGCCCCTGATTACTGAGCAAAAGGCAAAGGGTTTCCAGCTCCTGCTTATCCATGCTTTTAATCATTCCTGCAATGTTTTCCACAGGAATATGTATACATACTTCAGTCATTGATTATTTCCTCTCTTTATATTGATTCAATAGAAGTAAGTATATAATACTACAAATATTCTCAATAAAAAAGAAAAATGTGGGCGATTTTTTCAAAAAACCTGGTAAGATATTGATTTCTCATTTAGGGGAACCGGGTTTTTTAGCCTGTTCCAGGGCAATCTCACTCACAGCGGAAAGCGTGCGGGCCCCGGAAGCCCCTTCGATGGCCTTCACCGCAATGTTCTGTACCTTTTCATTGGCATCGGTCAAATCTTGAATCAGGCGCTGGAGCTTTTCCTCCTGCTGCTTGACCGTGGTTTCCATAGTCATGATCCTGAGTTCGGCCAACCGTCGCTCCGTCTCCGTATCCTTAGCAGCCAGTTGTGCCTCCATTTTGGCCTGGTCGGCGGCCTTTTTGTAAGCAGCCGACTCCGCCTCTTTGACTGCCCTGGAAAGTTCTGCCGGAAATGACTCCACTTTCTTCGTCAATTCGTCAAGCTGCTTTTCCCTGGTCACAATCAAGGCCTCGCTTTCGCCCAGAGTCTTTTCCTGATGGACCCGAATCTCTTCCAGGCTCGCCAGCAAGGTCTTTTTTTCCTCTTCATAGGCGTCCTTTTCCTTCTTGCGCTGCAGGACCAGATTATACTGATATTCTTCCTCTTCGCGCTGCCGTAGCTTCTTTAGCTCGGCTTCCTTTTCTTTCCGGGCCAGTTCATGCTCCTCCTGTTCCGTCTTCCAATCAGTTTTTTTTCGTTCCATCTCCAGGCGAAAGATCTCTTCCTGTTCACTAATTTCCACTTCAAAATTCTTACGTCTTTCCTCGTGTTCCCGTACCAGTGCGGATAATGTATCTGCAGCCAGATGAATATCGTGCAGCTCCTCCAGGTTTGCTCTTTGCACAACAATAGCCTGTTGAATCTCTTTCAGCTTGCCTGCCTCCCCGACCAGTTGCTCGGAAAGCTCTGAAAACGCCTTACCTACTCCCAGATGAAGGTCGGCCAGGTCCCTCACAATGGATTCCACCGTGTATGTTGAGGCCTTTGCTAAAACCTCTTTTTCGATCTTTTTCTGTTGTTCCACTTTTTTCTCCGGCAAACTGGTCTCGGCCTTCTCTTCTAATTTCTTCAGTAATTCATTATAAGCCTTGATCATCTCGGCCTTGGTCTGTCTTGTGTTTAAAGTCTCGTATTTAACCGGCATGGTGACCTCCTTCGCTATCTATAAGGTTGAATCGCTTTTATGTGATTTCAAAAAGAGACCTTTGAACAACTCCCGGAAAATTGTTTCCAGGAACTCCTTTTTCACTTCCCAAACTCATAAAAAAGCATTTATTTTAATTTAATTTCCGGATTCGTCTTCTTCAGGTATTCCACAATACTTTGTACAAAAATATCAAAGTCTGAAAGGTTCCGTTTTATATGGAAGGGTTGGATGTTCTTCAAAGGTCTCTTATCAGAAAGCCGTTGTTGCCACATCGGTTAAAAATCTTTTAATTTCATCTTCATGGACAACCATAGACACAAAATCGACGCTTTCCGAATAATCAACATCCTGAAAATAGCAAATCTGTTCCCGGAATAGCTTTTCATTATAATACGAGCCGAAAATATGGTTTGCTTGATCAGAAATCTGCCGTAGAGAAAACCTCTCCCTAAGTAGAAAATAGAGATCCACGTAATCTTTCCACTTTGCCCTTCCGCCGAGAGCATATCGGTCTTTGGGGACGCCCTTTACTTCTGAAGTTTCTTTGATTCTCGACGCTGGATACAGAGAGCGTGATGCGGGACATTGGTAATTTTGTTAACTTATTCATCCGGCATAGGGTACCCCGTTTGGGGTTCATTATAAATAA
>JAHJQU010000398.1 GCA_018819005.1 Pseudomonadota bacterium
AATAGTAAGGGTTTGAAGGAACAACACATAATAAAGGTGAAATAATGCCGCCTATCTTAGACACCGAAAAAACGACAATCCAGGTCCCTATTGTCAAATATGTGCAGGAAAAATGAAGATTCTCCACACATCAGACTGGCATATCGGGCGCGCCCTCTACGGCCGCAAGCGATATGAAGAGTTTGAGGCCTTTCTGAACTGGCTGGCTGACTTTATTGAGAGCGAAGATATCGATGTGCTGCTCGTGGCGGGAGACGTGTTTGACAACAGCACTCCAAGCAACCGGGCACAGGAAATATATTACCGCTTTTTAAACCGCATAGCAGCTTCGTCAAGCCGCCATGTCGTGATCACTGCAGGAAATCACGATTCGCCGTCGTTTTTAAACGCGCCCCGCGAACTCCTGAAATTTCTCAACATCCATGTTGTGGGGTGTGCAGCCGAATCTCCTGAAAATGAAGTGGTCATGATTGCCGGTCCGGATGGTGATACCAGGCTTATTGTCTGCGCCATCCCCTATCTCAGAGATCGTGATATCCGCACCGCAGAGGTCGGAGAGAGCATTGAGGACAAGGAGCGGAAAATCATTGAAGGGATCAGGTCGCATTACCGGATGGTGTACGAAGCGGCAGAAGAGAAACGCTCCCGTCTTAAAAATTCTGTCCCCATTGTTGCCATGGGGCACCTGTTTACCGCAGGCGGCCGGACAATTGACGGCGACGGAGTGCGCGAACTGTATATTGGCTCCCTTTTACATGTCGGAACAGATATCTTTCCTGAACAGATCGACTACCTTGCCCTGGGGCATCTTCATATCCCGCAGACAGTGGGCGGTTCGGATTTTATCCGCTATTCCGGTTCTCCTCTGCCGATAGGCTTCGGGGAAGCTGCGCAGGAAAAGAGCGTCGCCCTCATTGAGTTTTCGGATGAGGCGCCCAAGGTTGCCACTATTCCCGTACCCTCTTTCCGGGAGCTTAAGACCCTGCGGGGAGATTGGCCGGCCATCGATCGCGATATCAAAGAGCTAAAGTCAGAGGGGAGCAACGCCTGGCTGGAAATAGTATATGAAGGAGATGAGATAGCCGGCGATTTGCGTGAGAGATTGGACGAGGCAATTGAAGGGTCCGGCATGGAGGTCCTTCGCGTCAAAAACAACCGGGTGCTGGAAAGAGCCCTGAGCGGAATGGGTACAGAGGAGACGCTCGATGACCTTGATGTAACAGATGTGTTCAAACGCTGCCTTGAATCGCACGAAGTCCCGGAGGATCAGCGTCCGGAACTTTTGAGCACATATCAGGAAATCATCGCCTCCCTCAACGAACAAGACAAGATGGCTGAATAGGAGAAAGCGGCATGAGGATCCTTGGCGTTCGATTCAAAAACCTGAATTCGCTTACCGGAGAGTGGCAGGTCGATTTCACCCACCCGGCCTATGCATCTGACGGTATTTTTGCCATCACCGGCCCCACGGGGGCTGGAAAGACGACCATCATGGATGCCGTCTGTCTCGCGCTTTACGGCAGCACGCCTCGCTTGGATAAGGTAACGAAAAGCAGCAACGAGATCATGTCGCGTCAGACGGGTGAATGTTTCGCCGAGGTGACATTCGAGACCCAGAAGGGCCGTTACCGTTGTCACTGGAGTCAGCACCGCGCCAGAAAAAAACCTGACGGCGAGTTACAGCAGGCAAAACATGAAATTGCAGATTCCTATTCCGGGGCTGTCCTGGAATCAAAGATAAACCAGGTAGGTAAATTTATCGATGATACTACAGGTATGGATTTCGAGCGTTTCACCCGTTCGATGCTTCTTGCCCAGGGTGGATTTGCCGTCTTTCTACAGGCCCCTCCAAATGAGCGGGCGCCCATCCTCGAACAGATTACCGGCACCGAAATTTACAGCCTCATATCCGTGAAAGTTCATGAACGTCGTGTGGAAGAGAGGGAAAAACTTGAGCTGTTGCAGGCTGAATTGAAAGGTATCCAGGTCTTGAGTGAAGACGAAGAAAGGGGTTTGAAGATCGGCTTGACAGAAAAACAGAATCAGGAAGCCGCGCTTGACGGGAAAATTAAGGGACTGGACAAGGCCCGGGCCTGGATCGAGGGGATGGTTGCCCTGGAGAAAGAACTGACCGAACTGAATAATAAACAGCAGGATTTCGAGAAGCGAAGGCTCGTGTTTGTACCGGAATCCAAAAAGCTGGATAAATCCCGCAAGGCTCTTAGTCTTGAAGGAGATTACAGAGGAGTTACCGCTTTACGTGTAGAGCAGGATAATGAGACAAAGGATCTTAATAGAGCAATTGTCTTACTGCCTGAAAAGGAGAAAGTCTGTGCAAAGGTGCTCGCCGCAAGACA